>DASWUT010000164.1:0-3746 GCA_036401455.1 Gemmatirosa sp.
CAGTAACGGCGACGGCGTCGGGGACCTGCCGGGCATCACGCGGCGGCTCGACTACCTGCGGTGGCTCGGCGTCGACGCGATCTGGGTGTCACCGTTCTTCCAATCGCCGCAGCGCGACTTCGGGTACGACGTCAGCGACTACACGGCGGTCGACGCGCGATTCGGCACGCTCGCGGACTTCGACGCGCTCGCGCGCGCGGCGCACGCGCGTGGCATCCGGATCCTCCTCGACCTCGTCGCGAACCACACGTCGGACCAGCACGCGTGGTTCCGCGCGTCGCGCGCGTCGCGCACATCACCGCGGCGCGACTGGTACGTGTGGCGCGACCCCGCACCCGGTGGCGGTCCGCCCAACAACTGGCGGTCGGTGTTTGGCGGCAGCGCGTGGACGCGCGATTCGGTGACGGGGCAGTACTACTTTCACCAGTTCCTCGCCGCGCAGCCCGATCTCAACTGGCGCAACCCGGCCGTCCGCCGTGCGATGTACGACGTGATGCGTTTCTGGCTCGACCGCGGCGCGGACGGCTTTCGGCTCGATGCGTTCCCGCACACGATCGAGGACTCGCTCTTTCGCGACAATCCGCCCGCCCAGCATCCGGACGTCGGACACGGCGACTACGACGCGCTCGACCCGGTGTACACGACGCACCGCCCCGAGAACTACGCGATCCTCTGCGAGATGCGCCGCGTGATGGACGCCTACATGGACCGCGGTGGCCGGCCGAGCGCGCGCATCCTGCTGCCCGAGGTGTTCACGTCGCCGGAGCGGCTGACGCGCTACTACGGCGAGCGCGGCTGCGGTGCGCAGCTGCCGTCCAACTACGCGCTGTCCGGCGTGGCCTGGAACGCCGACACCGTGTACGCGCGCGTCGCCGCCTACGAGGGCGCGCTCGCGCCGTGGATGGCGCGTGACTGGGCGTTAGGCAACCACGACACGCGGCGACTCGCGTCGCGCGTCGGCCCCGCGGCGGCGCGGGCGGCGGCGGTACTGCTCCTCACGCTGCGCGGAACGCCGACGGTGTACTACGGCGACGAGATCGCGATGCACGACGTCGCGATCCCGCCCGCGCTGGTGCAGGACCCGGCCGAGAAGCAGCAGCCGGGGATCGGGGTGGGGCGTGACCCGGAGCGCACGCCGATGCAGTGGACCGCAGGCCCGGGCGCAGGGTTCACGACGGCGCGGCCGTGGTTGCCGATCGCGGCCGACGCGGACTCCGCCAACGTCGCGCGCGAGCGGGGCGATTCGGCGTCGATGCTCACGCTCTACCGCGACCTGCTCGCGCTCCGACGCGCCGAGCCCGCGCTGCACGCCGGTGACTTTCACCTGCTGCCGCGTCAGGGCGACGTGCTCGCCTACGTTCGCCGCGACGTCGGGCACGCGGGCGCGGCGGCCTTTCTCGTGCTCGTCAACTTCTCCAACGTCGAGCGGACGTACACCGTCGCGCCGGGCACCCTTCGCGACGCTACCGGCGCCGTGGCGTCGGGCGCGGACGTCGCCGCGGGCACGCGCCCGCGGGAACGTCGTCTCGCGTTGGGCAGCATCACGCTCGTCCCGAACGAGGCCGTGGTGTTGCGGCTGCGGCGGTCACCGCAGTAGTTCCGGCGGAAGCCGTCGCACCCATCCGACGCTCAGCGCGCCCCAGAGCCCGACGAGGATCGCCTCGGCCGCGTCGTGGCGGAGCGAGGTCGGGCGCGGGCCATCCGCCCAGGCGATCACGCGCCGCGCGACCCGGTCAGCGACGGCCTTCATCTGCGGCCCGGTGCCGTGCTCGCGGGGCAGCAGGAAGAGCGAGCGCCAGACTTCCGCCGAAACGCTCTGCACGCCCAGCCCGCGGCGCTCGCCCTCGGTGACCCAGGGCGCGAGCAGCGGACCGCCGCCCTCGACGACGAGGTGCGCGAGGTCGGGCGGATCGGCGAGCAGCGCGGGGATCGCGCGGCGAACGCGCGTGGCCGCGCCGAAGTTCTGCGACCGGTACCACCGCAACCGGCCGTCGTCGCCCCAGCAGGCGAACCCGGCGCGCACCCCGAGATCGACCGCGAGCAGCGAGGCCATCGCGCGCACGGTAAGCGCGCCGCGTGCCACGCGGCCGCGTCCCGCGCGACACCTCGTGCGCCAGGCGCGCACGGCGGGAACGCTGCATGCGCTAGTGCCCGCGTCCGCCGAAGCGGCGCACCGCGCCCGCTCGACCCACCCCGCTCCCGGAGCGCCCCGTGTCGACGCGAACCCGCCGGCCACTCGCCCGTCCACCCGTCGCGTCGCGCCACCCATCACGGCATTTCGTGCGCGCCATCGTCGCCGTGTTCACGCTCGGCCTCGCCGCGGCCGCGCCGATCGGCTGCGTCTCGGCGCCCAAGCCCGACCCCAACGCCCCGGCCGCGGCGCCGGTCCCGCCGACCACCGTGCGCGTGCAGAATCAGGGCTTCCAGGACGTGGTGATCTACGTCGTGCGAAGTGGAGTTCGATCGCGCCTGGGCCTCGTGACGGCCAGCAGCACGGCCGTCCTCGTCATCCCGAGCACCCTCGTCCAGCCGCTCACGCAGTTGCAGTTCATCGCAAGCCCGATCGCGGGGTCGCGTTCACCAGTGAGCCAGGAGGTCACCGTGTCTCCGGGCGACGAGGTCGGTCTGCTCGTTCCGCCGTGAGGCGTGCACCGCACGGCGGCCATCAACCCCACCACACCGCGGCGGCGAACATCACGTACAGCCCGATCAGCGCGACACCTTCGAGCCAGATCGACTCGCCGTCGTAGACGACGAACGCGGCGGCGAGCGTGCCGAGGGTGAGCGAGGCGAGGAGGATCGGGGGGAGCACGAGCGTCATCGGCGCGGGGCCGATGAAGAACGAGGCGAGGACGAGCACGGGCGTCAGCGCGAGCGCGACCTGCAGCGGCGAGTTGAGGATCACCGAGAGCGCGTAGTCCGGACGGTTCTTCGCCGCGAGCGAGACGCCGACCGCGTTCTCGACCGCGTTGCCGGCGATCGCGACGACGACCAGGCCGGTGAACGTCTGCGACAGTCCGAGCCCGCGCGTCGCCGGCAGCAACGCATCGACGAACCAGTCGGAGACCAGCGCGGCCCCGAGCCCGGCGACGGCGAGCACACCGACGCTCTGACCAACGGACCATCCATGCGGCGCCGGCTCGCGCGTGACGACGCCCTCGAAGTCGTCGGCGGACTCGGGCGGGCAGGGAAGCACCGCGGGATCGCCGGCGAGCGTGAAGCGCAGGCTCGCGCCGAAGACGATGAGCAGCACCACGGCGCACGTCGCGCTCAGCGCGGCCTCGTGCGGCTGCGCCGGGGTGTGCAGCGTCTGGGCGAGCGTGGGGACCGCGAGCGCCGTGACCGCGAGCAGCATGAGCGTCGCCGCCGTGCGCGGCGGCTGCGAATCGAAGCGCTGCGTGCCGTGCCGCAGCCCGCCGACGAAGATCGCGATGCCGAGGACGAGCACCGCGTTGGCGAGGATCGACCCGACGAGCGCGGCGCGCACGACGTCGCGCAGCCCCGCCTTGAGGCTGAACAGCGAGACGAACAGCTCGGGCAGGTTGCCGAACGCGCCCTGCAACACGCCCGTCGCGCCGGGACTCATCCGCTCGCCGAGTTGCTCGGTCGCGGTGCCGACCGCGCGGGCCAACAGCGCGAGCGCGACCGCCGCAATCGAGAACCGGGCGATCGCCGGCGCGCCGATCGCGGCGAGAGCGCCGGCGATCGCGGCGGCTACGAGGGCCGCCCCCAGCCAGCGGCGTTCG
>DASWUT010000165.1:0-2131 GCA_036401455.1 Gemmatirosa sp.
GCGGGCGTCGCCTACGAGGCGATCCTCGCCCGTGGCGGCGGGATCCGCCACACCGTGCGCGCGACCGCGGCGGCCGATGTCGACACCCTCGTCGCGGCGGCCCGCCCGCGACTGGCCGCACTCGCCCGCGAGGGTGCGACGACGGTCGAGGTGAAGTCGGGTTACGGCTTCGCTCCCGACGCGGAGCTGCGGTCGCTCGAGGCGATCGCGCAGCTGCGAGACACCGCGGACGCGACGCCGGGCGGCCCCACCGTCGTTCCGACGCTCCTCGTCCACCTGCCGCCCGCGGATCCCGCCGCACGCGAACCGTACGTCGCGGCGGTGGTGGACACGCTCGTCCCGACCGTCGCCCGGCGCGGGCTCGCCGCCGCAGTCGACGTGTTCGTCGAGCGCGAGGCGTTCACCGTGGGCGAGGCGGACGCGATCCTCGGTGCGGCGCGCGCGCACGGACTCGCGGTCAAGCTGCACGCCGACCAGTTTCACGCGGTCGGCGGCGTCGCGCTCGCCGTGCGGTACGGGGCGCTCTCCGTCGACCACCTCGAAGCGTCGGGGCCGGCGCAGGTTGCCGCGCTCGCCGCGTCGGCCACGGTCGCGACCGTGCTCCCCGGCGTCACGCTCCACCTCGGCCTGCCCCCGGCGCCGGCGCGCGCGCTCGTCGACGCGGGCGCGGCGGTCGCGGTGGGGACGGACTGCAATCCCGGGTCGAGTCCGCTCTTCTCCCCCGCCCTCGCCCTTGCCCTCGCCGTGCGGCTCAACGGTCTGACTCCCGCCGAATCCCTCGTCGCCTGCACCGCGAACGCGGCCGCCGCGTTAGGCCTTGCCGACCGCGGGTGGCTCGGTGCGGGCGCGCGCGCCGATCTGCTCGTGCTCGACGCCGACGACTGGCGCGAGCTGCCCTACGCGCTCGGGTGGCCCGTCGTGGCGCGACGCTTCGTCGCGGGGCGTCCGTGAGCGCGACTCCGGTGAGCGCGCCATCCGTCAGCGCGTCGTCCGAACGGCCGGTCGTCGTCGGCGAGCCGATCGCCATCGCCGACGTCGTGCGCGTGGCGCGGGCTGGCGCGCGGGCCGTGCTCGCCCCCGCCGCGCTCGAGCGTGTGCGGGCGAGCCGCGCGTTCGTCGAGCGGATCGTGGCCGAGGGGCGGGCGGCGTACGGAATCAACACGGGGTTCGGCAAGCTCGCGCAGGTGCGCATCGCGCCGGGGGACGTGCGCGCGCTGCAGCGGCACCTGGTGCTGTCGCACGCAGTGGGCGTCGGCACGCCGTTGCCGGCCGAGGTGGTGCGGGCGATGCTGCTGCTCCGGGCGCAGAGCCTGGCCGTTGGGCACAGCGGTGTGCGCGCCGAGACGCTGCAGCTGCTGCTCGACTGCCTCAACGCGGGCGTGCATCCGGTCGTCCCCGCGCAGGGCTCGGTGGGGGCGAGCGGCGACCTCGCCCCGCTCGCGCACGTGGCGCTCGCGCTGATCGGCGAGGGAGAAGCGGAGTACGCGGGCGCGGTGCTGCCCGCGGGCGACGCGCTCGCGCGGGCGGGGCTCGCGCCCGCGGTGCTCGAGGCCAAGGAGGGGCTCGCGCTCATCAACGGCACGCAGGCGATGACCGCGTTAGGCATCCTCGCCGTCGCCGACGGGCTCGCGCTCGCGACGTGCGCGGACGTGGCGGGCGCGATGACGCTCGAAGCGCTGCGGGGAACGCTCGCCGCCTTCGATGCGCGGGTGGCCGAGCTGCGGCCACACCCGGGCGCGGCGGCCGCGTCGGAGAACGTGCGGCGGCTCGGGGCGGGGAGCGCGATCCACGCCGCGCACGCCGACTGCCCCAAGGTGCAGGACGCGTACAGCCTGCGCTGCATCCCGCAGGTGCACGGTGCGACGCGCGACGCGCTCGCGCACGCGGCGGAGGTGCTCACGCGCGAGGCCAACAGCGTCACCGACAACCCGCTGCTCTTTCCCGACGATCCCGGCGTTGCGGGCGCGGGTGGTGGGCGTGTGCTCTCGGCCGGCAACTTCCACGGGCAGCCGGTGGCGCTGGCGATGGATTATGCGAAGCTGGCTGTGGCCGAGCTGGCGAACATCGCGGAGCGGCGGGTGGCGCACTTGATGGACCCCGCGGTGTCGGACGGATTGCCGGCCTTCCTGAC
>DASWUT010000166.1:0-11973 GCA_036401455.1 Gemmatirosa sp.
GCCGACAGCGCAGTGGCGGCGGCGGCGACGGCTGCGCGGGGGTTCGACGAGCTGGACGCCGGCGCAAAGGCGCTCCGTCCGCACCTCGACCGCGTCCGCGAACAGGGGTCGCCCGACCAGCAGGCCGATGTCCAACGTCGCCTCGCCACACTGTCGAGCGACGCCGATCGTGCGCAGTCCGCGATTCAGAACCTGACCTCCCAGCTCGACGCCTGGCGTCTCGCGTACGGGCGACAGCTCGCCGCGGTCGGCCTCACGCCTGGAAGCAGCGGCGGCACGGGCACGACGACGAGTGCTGGCTCGACCGCCGGGGTGGCGATCGGCGCGGACCCCGGGTCGGTCGGCACCGGTGCGCGCCCGGCCGAGGCCTCAGGCACGGACGTCGTCCTCGGCGAGGCGCGGCCGCACGACAGCCGCGGGTATGGACCGCGAGGGCAGGCCGGCGTGGCGCGGCCCGCGCCGTCGCTCCTCAACCGGCTCGGCTAGACTCGGCCGAGCGAGCGGCAACGCGCGATGTAGTCGCCCGACCGTGGTGCCGATACCACAGGTCAGCCGCGACCGTCTCGCCGTCTTGGTCGCCCCCGCCCTTCGTCGCCCGATCTACCGGCTGCACTCATGAGCTACCCCGCCTACGCCCACACCGCCACCGCGGCCCAGCGGTTCATGCCCCGCCCGCCCGCCGCTGCAGCCGCTGCAGCCGCGCCCGCGCGCCCACAGGCCGCGCAGGTCGCACGCTACCGCGACGCCGAGCTCGCCGGCGCGACGCCTGGTCAGCTGGTCGTGATGCTCTTCGACAAGTGCGTGCTGACCGTCCGCCGCGCGCAGGCCGCCCTCGCCGCCGGCGATATCCCGGCCCGGACCGCGCACATCTGCGCAGCGGCCGACATGCTCGCCGAACTGCGTGGGTCGCTCGACTTCGACGCGGGCGGCGACATCAGCCGGCAGCTCGACTCGCTGTACGCCTACGGAATTCGCGAGCTGTTCGCCGCCAACCGCGCGAAAGACCCGGCCAAGCTCGCGTCCGTGCTGCACGTCGTGAGCGAGCTCCGCGACGCGTTCGCCGGGGCCAACGCGCAGGTCACGGCGGCACAGGCTGCGGCCCCACGTCTCCGCAGCACGTGATCACGCCGGGCGCCGCGTCGCAGACGCCGGCGCTCGCGCGCGACGCGGCCACCGTCGTCATCCTCCTCGAGCGCTTCGGTGATCTCCTCACCGAAGCGCTCGACGCCGCCGGTCGCGGCGCGGACGAAGACTTCGCGGTCGCCATCGCCGAGCGCACGCGGGTGACGACCGCACTCGGGACCCGGCTCGCGGCGCTTGCCGTCGCCCGGCAGGTCGCGCGCCGCGACGGCGTGACCGAAGCCGAGATCGACGCCGCGCTGCGTCCGGTCGATGACGCACTACGTCACGCGCAGCTGCTCCACGACCGGATCGCCGAGGACGTTCCGACCCCGGTGCCCGGCCGTCCCGTACTCTCGCTCGTCCGCTGATCCGCCGCAGGCGCCCGTCGTCCGTGACGCCCGCCACGCGTGACGCCCGTCGCAGCCACGCGTCCTCGGGCATGACCTCCCCTCCTCCGGCCCATGCCTGCGCCTGACCAGGTCGTGGTCACCGCCGGTGTTGGCGGTGTGAGCGCTCTCGTCGCGGACCCGGTCGTTTCGGAGACCGGGTCCGCGTGGCAGGTCGGGGCCTGCATCCCGCCGAGCGTACCGGACGCGACCGCCGTCCGCGCGGCACGCCTCGAGGCGCGGCTCACGGTGTACGCGCAATACGCTGCCGTCGTCGCCGAAGAAGCCGCGGCCGCCGTGGCTGGCGACGACGTACGGCGCGCCGCGCTGTCCTCCGAACGTGGTGCTGCCGAGGAACACTTTGCGGAACTGCGCGACGCGGCTGACCCGGCTGGCGGGCGCGACTTCGCGGAGGCACTCACCGACGCGTTGCACGAGTTGCGGTACCAGGACGCGATTGACGAGGCGTTCGGCTGGCGCCTGCGTGCGCTCGGCGACGCGGTCCGATCGGCGGGCGCACGACCACCGGCACCACGCAGCCCGGCGCCGGCGCTTCCGGCGCCGGCGCTCCCGCCGGGCGACTTGCCGGGACCGGGTCACCCGACCTCGACGCTCGATTTGCGGTTCTGACGCTCAACTTCGGCGCGGGCCCGCCGATATTGGCTTGTACAGGAGGAATACCATGTCCATTCGCTCGATCTCGAACCCCTACGCGTCCGCGCGCGTCGCCCCGACCACGTCCGCGCCGGCGGACAAGAAGGGCGGCGAGGCCGCGTCGGCGAAGCCGGCGGCCGGCGCGGCACCCCGCCAGGACTCCGTCGCGATCTCGGACGCGGGGCGTGCCCTTTCGGGCAGCCGAGCGTCCACTAAGGCGACGGGTGGCCTTACGCCGGAACGCGTGGCCGACCTGCGTCAGAAGGTGCTGGACGGCGCCTACAACTCCACTCATGTCGTCGACGCGGTGGCTAAACGGCTGCTCTCGACCGGCGACGTCTGACCGAAAAGGACCGACATGAAGTTCCTGGTCGTGGACGACTCGTCGACGATGCGGCGTATCGTCGTCAACTCACTCCAGCGGATCGGCTTCACCGACACCGTCGAAGCAGGCGACGGGCAGGAAGCGCTCGCGCGCTTCGATGCGTCGGTGGGCTTCGTCATCACCGACTGGAACATGCCGAACATGACCGGGACCGAGTTCGCCAGGGCGCTCCGCGAGCGCGGCGAGCAGGTACCGATCCTCATGGTCACGGCGCGCTCGGTGCGCGAGGACATCATCGAGGCGATGGAGGCGGGCGTCAACAACTACATCGTCAAGCCGTTCACGCCCCAGATCCTCAAAGAAAAGATCGACGCGCTCGTGTCGGTCTCAGCCGGCGTCGGCGGGTGACCGCCGTGGGTGGCCGGCACGAGCTGTACTATGACACCGAGACTGCGCTGCGACTCATCGACGGCGAGGTGCGCGCAATGACCGACGAACCGCAGCGCGCGACGATGGTGTCCTGCGGCTCGCTGCATGGCACGGCGCAGAGTGGGTCGACTCTCGCCGCGCTGCCGTTCATCCTCGAGCGCGCGAACGACGAGATCCAGACCGTGCTCGGCAACCTGCGGGACAGCCGCGTTGCGCTCGAGTCGCTCGAGTCGGCGGCAGTGCAGAAGCTGCAGCAGACGAGCGAGAAGCTGCGTGAAGTCACGTCCGCGACCGAAGTCGCGGCCACCGACATCCTCGATGCACTGGACCGCGCGGGCACTGCTGTCGACGCGCTCGAGGTGGCCGACCAGGCCGGCGACAAGGCGCGCGCGCAGGAACTGCGCGACGAGCTGCGCGGTGAGATCTTTGGCATGATGGGCGCGCTACAGTTTCAGGACATCACGACGCAGCAGCTCACCTACGCGGCGAGTGTCCTGACCGACATGGAGAGTCGTCTGATCCTGATCGCGAAGTTGTTCGACCCGAACGTCGCCAGCTCACGCGGTGTGTCGCACGGTCCAGACCCGCGCACGTTCGACCCGGGCGCGACGACGCGCGACGCCGAGGGCCGTCAGGCCCTCGCGGACGAGGTGTTCGTCGTCCGTTAGGCGATCGACGGAACGGCTCTGGACGTCGTGCGCGAGTCTCGGCCCGCGGTTCCTCCCCTGGCGGCGGTTGCGCACGAACTGCGCACGCCGCTTGGTGGTATTCTCGGGTGTGCGGAGCTGCTCGCGGCCACGCCGCTTGACGCCGACCAACGCGCACACCTCGACGCGCTGCGCGAGGCGGCCGCAGCGCTGTCGGCGTTCGCCGACGACGCGATCGAACTCGCGCGCCTCGGCGACCCCGCCGCGCACGCGGCTGTCCGGTGCCGGCCGAGTGACGTGCGTGCGGTGCTCGCCGGAGTGGCGCGCACACTCGCGCCCGCCGCGGCGCGGCGTGGTCTGACGCTGACGACGCATGCCGCCGCGCACGTGCCGGCGGACGCGTGCGTCGATCCCGACGCCCTGCGCCGCATTCTCCTCAACCTCGGCGCAAACGCCGTCCGGGCGACGCGGCGTGGTGGCGTTCGGATCGTCGCGGACGTCGAGGCCGACCGTCTGCTCGCCTGCACCGTCGCGGACACCGGATCGGGGATGACCGAGGCCCGACGTGCGCGACTCTTCCGTGCATGGGCGACCGGAGGTGCGGAGGACGGTGTCGGGCTCGGGCTCGTGCTCGCCGGAGAGCTCGCCGCGCGCATGGGCGGATCGCTGACCGCAGAGAGTACGCCCGGTCAGGGAAGCACCTTCACGCTCTGCGTGCCGATGCGAGTGTAGGCGGATCACTCAACCGCCCCAGCTCGTGCGTCGACACTTCGGGGCGTGATCCTCCTCATCGAAGACGACCTCGTCACCTGCCACATCATGACGGCGCTCCTCAAGCGGATGCGCCAGCCATACATCCTGGCACACGACGGGGCCACCGCACTCGAGCACCTCGACCGGCAGCCCGTCGACCTGATCATCGCCGACCTGCTGCTGCCCGACGAGAACGGCCTCGACCTCGTCGAACGGCTGGTCGTGAAGCCGTACCTGCAGGATATCCCCGTGATGTTCTGCACGGCCAACGCCGACGCGAAGACGGTCGAGCGCGCGCTTGCGCTCGGCGCCGTCGACTTCATCAAGAAGCCGATCAGCGTGGACGTGTTCGCCGGCCGGATCGATCGCGCGATCAAGCGCGCTCCGGCCCGTTGGGAGAGCTGGCGTGACATGGTCAAGCGGTTGCGCGTCGATAGCCGGACGTTTCAGCCACTGCTCTCGCTCGCGCGCGACCACCTCGCCGAACTCGTGCAGGTGCTGGCGCGACTGAACGATGGGCGGGAGACCCTCGACGGGTACGGTCGCGACGAGCTCTCGGCGAAAGTGTTACGCCTGCGCGGCGCGGCGCTGAACGTCGGGGCGGTTCGCACTGTGCAGCTCGTCGACTTTCTCTGGTCCGGCCGCATCACGCCCGAGGACGTGGCCGATCTGCACGCCGCGCTCACGATCGAGCTCGCCGCGTTCGATCAGGCATTGCAGAGCCGCTCGTCCTCGTTCTTCTCGGCCGCCGCCAGTCGTTGACCGGCGGCGGCCCGCTGCCCGCCTGCCACCCTCTCGACGCTCTGCCGCGATGATCGAGCTGGCCCTCGACGACGTCATAACGTACCTGCTGCAGCTCGAGCCCGCGGATCGTGAGGATCTCGCGCGCGTGCGCGAGCAGCTTGCCGATCTCGCGTTCGGCAACAAGGTCGGGATCGCCGTGCAGCCGATCGTCGCACGTGCCGTGCGCGCCCTCAAGCCGCTCGTCGATGGCACGGCCCCGGACCCCGCGGCCGCTCTCGCCGAGGTCGGCGCCCTGCTCGAAGCGGCAATCGGGGACGGGCGCGCGCCGGCCACGAGCGGCGCGGTCATGCCCATCATCGTACCGCCGTCCGAGCGCGCGCCGAGCGCCGTTCCCGTCGTACCAGCCGACGTCGGCACGGCGTTGGGCACGGAGTCGCTGCCTGCCGACGTCGATCTGGACCTGCTCGCCGACTTTCTTGCCGAGAGCCGCGAGTGCCTTGCCGGAAGCGAGGCCGCGTTGCTCGCGCTTGAGCACTCGCCCGACGACGCGGAGGCGGTCAATACCGTCTTCCGCGCGTTCCACACGATCAAGGGGACGAGCGCTTTTCTCGGATTGACGCGCGTGAGCGCGTTCGCGCACGAAGCGGAATCGCTGCTCGCGCGCGTGCGGGAGGGCACGATCGCCTACACGGCGGGATGCGCCGAGCTGGCGCTGCGGTCGGTCGACATGCTGAAGCTGCTCCTCGACGCGATCGACCATACGGTTCGTGGCGCCGGCCCTGGCGGAATCATTGTCGTGCCTGACGACTACGGCGCGCTCGCGGGCGCGCTGGCGACCTACGATCCAACCGCCGCACCTCCGGCGCGTGCCACAGTCCTGGTGCCCGCGACGGCGCCGGATGTTGACGGACCGCGCGAAGGCGAGCGGCGGCAGGGCGATCGCCGCCAGGGTGATCGGCGTCAGGGTGCCGGGGCAGAACCCGACCAGTTCCTCCGCATCCGCACCGACCGCCTGGACCGGCTCGTCGACCTGGTAGGCGAACTCGTGATCGCGCAGGCAATGATCACGGGCGACGGCGCGCTGGCCGCGACCGGGGACACGAGTCCGCCGCTCGCGGGGCTGGCGAAGAAGCTTGGCCACGCCAGCAAGATCGTGCGCGAGCTGCAGGAGGTCTCGATGGGGATGCGCATGGTGCCGCTCAAGGCCGTCTTCCAGAAGATGACGCGGCTGGTGCGCGACGTGTCGACGAAGGTCGGAAAGGAGGTCGTCTTCGTCACGGAGGGAGAAGACACGGAGATCGACCGTGCGCTCGTCGACGTCATTGGCGACCCGCTCGTCCACATGGTGCGGAACGCGATCGACCATGGGATCGAGCCTGCGGACGAGCGTGCCGCGGCCGGCAAGCCGCGGCACGGGACCGTGCGGCTCTCGGCGTTCCACGCTGGCGGCAGTGTCGTGGTCGAACTCGTCGACGACGGGCGCGGGCTGAACCGCGACCTCATCGCGCGTAAGGCGGTGGCGAAGGGGATCATCGCGAGCGAGCACGGGATGAGCGATGCCGAGATCTTTCAACTGATCTTCGCGCCCGGGTTCTCGACCGTCGATCAGGTGACGGACCTGTCGGGACGCGGCGTCGGCATGGATGTGGTGCGCCGCAACGTGGAGCGGGTGCGTGGCCGCGTCGAGATCGCCTCCCGCCTCGGCGCGGGGACGACGTTCACCGTGCGCCTGCCGCTGACGCTGGCGATGACCGATGGCATGCTGGTGCGAGTCGGATCGGAGCGCTACGTGGTCCCGACAACCAGCATCTACATGAGTTTCCGTCCCGCGGCCGGCACCGTGCGCACGATCGCCGGCGGCGGGGAGGTCGCGGTGCTCCGTGGCGACGTGCTGCCGATCGTTCGCCTGCACCGGATCTTCGGTATCGACGGCGCGGAACACGACCCCGCGCGCGCGTTGCTCGTCATCGTCGGTGACGGACGCGAACGCCGGTCGGCGCTGCTCGTCGACGAGCTGCTGAGCCAGCAGCAGGTGGTCGCGAAACCGTTAGGCGACGGCGTCGGCCGCGTTCAGGGGGTCGCGGGTGGCGCCATCCTCGGCGACGGGCGCGTGGGACTCATCGTCGATGTCGCGGAGGTGCTCGCGCTCGCCGAGCGCGGAGAGGCGCTCGCTGTCACGCCGCCGTTCGCAGAACGGTCCGCAGCCTGATACGCGTCCTGTAACCCAAGCCCGTAGAGATCGTCACTGGGCCGTCGCTCCATGTTCCGAGCGACGGCCCAGTGACGTTCTGCCCTCCGCCTGCCCCGCCACTCGTTCCCTTGCCGATGACCCTCGCACCCGTAGCCCCGACCGTCGAGTCCACCCGCGGTGGCAAGTACCTGACGTTCTACCTCGGCGATGAGGAGTACGGGGTCGCGATCATGCGCGTTCAGGAGATCATCGGTCTCCAGCCGATCACGCGTGTTCCGCGTACCCCGGCGTTCATGCGCGGTGTCATCAACTTGCGAGGGAAGGTGATACCGGTCGTGGAGCTGCGCGAGCGGTTTGGCATGCTGGCGCCTGACGCTGCGACCGCCGGCGAGTACGCCGCCGAGACTGCGGCGGCGCTGCGCTGCATCATCGTCGTCGAGGTGGCGATGCCGATCGCCGACGACGCGCGCGTGCAGCGCATCTCGATGGGCCTCATGGTCGACCGCGTCAGCGAGGTCGCTCCGATCGCAGAAGACGACATCGAGGACGCGCCGAGCTTCGGTCCCGGCGTGCGGACCGATTACCTGCTCGGGATCGCGAAGTCGCGTGGCGCACACGGGAATCGCGGCGCGGCGCACACCGGCGGCGACGCGGGTCGCGTCCGATTGCTGCTCGATCTCGACCGGGTGCTCGCGACCGACGAGATGGAGCAACTGCCGTCCGCCGACGCCTGAGCACGTCCCGCCACGCACCGGAGTTCACCATCCACATCGCCCCACCACCGCTCCTTCGCTCCATGTTCCGCAATCTTCGCATCGCAACGAAGCTCATCTTCGGCTTCGTCACACTCGCCATTCTGTGTGCAATCGTGGCCGGCGTCGGGATGTCTGCGACGGCTACGATCGCGCGTGAGGCGAACGAACTCGCGTCGGACCAGGTGCCGTCGCTCGTTGGCATCAACTGGATCAATACGGCGGTATCCGACTTGCGCCGCACCGAGCTCGGCATGATGAGCGCAGCGCAGGACGGCGATCACGTGCGCTTCGAAAAGAACCGCGAAGAGCATCAGGCGATGTGGCGCGACGAGTTCGAGCGCGGCCGCAAGATTTACGAGCCGCTGCCGCGGAGCGCCGATGAGGACAAGGACTGGAAGGAGCTCGCGACGCAGTCCGACGCCGCGCGTGCGTACTATCAGCGCGTGATCGAGTTGTACCAGGCAGGCAAGGTGCAGCAGGCGAAGGCGCGCACCGTCGGCGAGGGGCGCGCGGTGTTCGACGCGTTCAACGCGCCGATCATCCGCCTGTCCGACGCGGCCGAGCGGCAGGCAACAGAGCGGCAGGCACGCGTCGCGAGTCTCGTCGCGCGCATCCGCGTCGAACTCGCGGCGGCGATGATCGCGAGCGTGCTGCTCGCCCTGGGACTCGGGCTAACGCTCACCCGAGCGATCACGCGCCCCCTCGGTGTGATGACGCGTGCGGCCCGTCGGCTCGCGTCGGGTGCGGTCGACGAGGAGATTGGCTCCACGTCGAACGACGAACTCGGCGTGCTCGCGAGCGCGATGGACGGCCTCGCGCGCGCCGAGCGCGACGTCGCGCGCATCGCCGCACGGGTCGCCGCGGGCGACCTCTCGGAGGACGTCGTGGTTCGCAGCGCCGACGACTCGCTCGGGACGAGCTTCGCGCAGCTTCAGACCTGCACGCGCGCGCTCGTCGTCGAGATGAACGGCGTGATTCAGGCTGCGAAGGACGGCCGACTCGACTTCCGCGGCAACGCGGATCAGTTCGATGGCGCGTTCCGCGAGATGATGCGAGGGCTGAACAGCACACTCGACGCGCTGCAGGCGCCGTTCCGCGAGGCCGCGGCCGTCATGGACCGTGTGGCCGCACGCGACCTCACGCCGCGGATGACGGGGCAGTATGCCGGCGAGCACGCCGCGATGCAGGCGGCGGTCAACACCGCGCTGACGCAACTCGAGACCGACCTCACGCAGGTCGCCGAGGGCGCGACGCAGGTGTCGGCCGCCTCGGCCCAGATCGCGGCCGGCAGCCAGGCGCTTGCCGCCGGAACGACCGAGCAGGCGAGTTCGCTCGAGGAAATCTCCGCTTCGTTGCAGGAGATCACGGCGATGGCCGCGCAGACTGCGGCGAACACCAAGGAGGTGCAGGGGCTCATGTCTGCCGTAAAGAGTTCGGCGGACAGCGGGGCCGAGTGCATGACACGCCTCACCGGCGCGGTCGAGAAGATCCAGACGTCGTCGAACGCGACCGCCCGGATTGTGAAGACGATCGACGAGATCGCGTTCCAGACGAACCTGCTCGCGCTCAACGCGGCGGTCGAGGCGGCACGTGCGGGCGATGCAGGGCGCGGATTCGCGGTCGTGGCTGAGGAAGTCCGCGCGCTCGCCCTGCGCTCGGCCGAAGCGGCGAAGCAGACCGCGGCGTTGATCGAGACCTCGGTGCAGAACGCGGCCGAAGGGGTCGCGACGAACCGCGAGGCGACCGAACGGTTGCACGAGATCACGGCGCAGGTGTCCCGGGTCGCGACCGTGATGACCGAGATCGGCGTCGCGATCGACCAGCAGGCACAGGGCGTGTCACAGGTGAACGTCGGGACCGAACAGATCAATCAGGTCACGCAACAGAATGCGGCCAGCTCGGAAGAGTCGGCGGCGACCGCGGAGGAGCTTACCGGCCAGGCGGCCGCGCTCACCGGCATGCTCCAGGCGTTCCACCTGTCGCGTGTCGACTACGCGAAGCCTTCCGTGGCTGCCCCCGCGGGCCGGATCGTGCCGCGCCCGTCGGAGCCGCAGGTCGCGCATCGCGAGGCCCCGCATCGCGCGGCCCCGCATCGCGGGGCCGCGCCTCGTGGGGTTGCGAATCGCGTCGCGAATCGCGGTGCAACCGTGGCGGTGCAGGGAGCGCAACTCATCCCGTTCGACGACGACGGTGACGTGCTCGCGAGCTTCTGACGCGCGTCCGCAGACCGACGGCGGTTGCCGCGACACGCTATGAGCGCGCCGGTGCTGATGCCCTCGGCAGGTGAAGTCGTGCTGCGCACCGCGCACTTCGCAGAGATCAGTCGAATCGTCACCGATATCGCGGGAATTCAACTTCCGCCGGGGAAGGAAGGGCTCGTGCAGTCGCGGCTTGCGCGGCGGCTGCGCCAGCTCGGGGTGCCGTCGTTCGACGCGTACCTCGAGCGGGTCCGCGACGACGCGACCGGGCGAGAGCGGGCCGAGATGATCGACCTGCTCACGACCAACAAGACGAGCTTCTTTCGCGAGCCGGCGCACTTCGACATGCTGCGCGACACGGTCGTCCCGACGTTCGCGGCGGCGCCGAACGGCCTTCGCCTCTGGAGCGCAGGATGCTCGACGGGCGAGGAGCCTTACACGATCGCGATGGTGCTGCGGGAGGCAGCGTCGAGCGCGGGCGTGGATGGGCCCGAGCCCCGCGTGCTCGCCACCGACCTGTCACACCGCGTGTTGGAGCAGGCGGCTCGGGGCGTCTACTCCGATGCGCAGCTGGCCGAGGTTCCGGGCCCTCTGCGGGGCCGCTACTTCGTCGCCGAGTCGGGCGACCGCTGGCGGGTCGCGCCCGCGCTCCGCGGCCTCGTCCGATTTGCCGGGCTCAATCTGCTGGGCGCCTGGCCGATGCGCGGGCCGTTCCACGCGATCTTCTGCCGCAACGTCATGATCTACTTTGACAAGCCGACCCAGCAGGCGCTCGTGGCGCGCTTCCACGCGCTGCTCGCGACCGGCGGGTACCTGTTCGTCGGGCATTCGGAGAGTCTGACGGCGCTCGACCACGACTTCGCGTACGTGCGGCCCGCGGTGTACCGCAAGTGACCGCGGACGCGGCGCGTCGCGGGGGCGTGGAGCTGACGAGCACGGGCGTGGCGGGCGTCGGCCTGCTCGTCGTCGGGATCGGTGACGTGCGGGTGACCGACGTGCCCGAGGCGCGGCTGGTGACGTATGCGTTAGGCAGCTGCCTCGGGGTCGCGATCCACGACCCCGTCGCGCGCGTGGGCGGGCTGCTGCACGTCATGCTGCCCGATTCGGCGATCGATCCGGTGAAGGCGGCGCAGGCGCCGGCGCTGTTCGTCGACACGGGTGTGCCGCTGCTCTTCCGCGAGAGTTACCGGCTCGGGGCGCGGAAGGAACGACTCGTCGTTCGCGTCGTCGGCGGCTCGCACGCGGCCGCGCGCGAGGCGGACGACCGGTTCCAGATCGGCCGACGCAACGTGTCGGCGCTTCGGCGGATTCTCGCGCGGAACGGCGTGCCCGTGACGGCCGAGGATGTTGGTGGGTGCCAGCGATCGCGCACGGTCACGCTCGACGTCGCGACGGGCGCGCTCACCGTGCGCGTGGATGGGCGCGACGTTGCCCTCTGAGGTCGGAATGCTCTCGGAACCCGGCGCGCCGAAGCGCCGGGTGCGGGTGCTCGTCGTGGACGACTCTGCCCTCGTGCGGCGGGTGCTCAGCGACGAGCTCTCGCGGTGTGACGACCTCGAGGTCGTGGGGACGGCGATGGACCCGTATGTCGCGCGCGAGCGGATCGCGCAGCTCCGCCCCGACGTGCTCACGCTGGACATCGAAATGCCGCGGATGGACGGGCTGAGCTTCCTCGCGAAGCTGATGCGGCACCATCCGCTGCCCGTCGTCGTCGTCAGCTCGCTGACGCAGCGCAACAGCGACACGGCGGTGCGCGCGCTTGCGTTGGG
>DASWUT010000167.1:0-13605 GCA_036401455.1 Gemmatirosa sp.
CACGCGGGGCGCGCTCGCGCGCCTCGTCTTCGAGAGCCTCGCCGCGGGCTCCGCGCGCACGCTCGCCGAGTTGGATGCGCTGACCGGCGCGCGCGCAGCGGTCGTGCACGTGGTGGGGGGCGGCGCGCGCAACGCCCTGCTCAACCAGCTCACCGCCGACGCGTGCGGCCGCCCCGTCGTCGCCGGCCCCGACGAGGCGACCGCGCTCGGCAACCTGCTCGTCCAGGCGCGTGCGTTAGGCAATCTGCCGCCGGGTGTGTCGGTGCGCGAGGCCGCGCGCCGGAGTGTGGCGCTGACCGCCTACGCTCCCACGCGCGGCGCCGTCGCGGCGCGCGACCGTGCTCCTGCCCTGTCCCCCGCGTAGGCGGGCCCCTGACCACCGGACTCTCACGCTGACCCTGCCGCGATGACGACCGCCGTTCTTCCCTCCGCCGGGGGCGCGCCCGCCCACGCCGCCGCTCCGGGTGACACCGACGACCACCTGCGCAGCCGGTGGGACGACGTCGTCGCGTCGCGCCTCGACCCGGTCGCGCGGCTGATCTACCGCTCCAACCTGTTAGGCGCGGACGCGCGGATCACGAACACCGGCGGCGGCAACACGTCGTCCAAGATCACCGCCCCCGATCCGCTCAGCGGCGAGGCGACGCGGGTGCTGTGGGTGAAGGGGTCCGGCGGCGACCTGCGCACGGCGACGCGGGCCAACTTCGCGTCGCTGTACCTGGACAAGGTGTTGGGCCTGGAGGCCGCCTACGCCCGCCACGAGGCGCGCGGCCCCAAGACGCCGGCCGAGGACGCGATGGTCGCGATGTACGCCCAGGCCACGTTCGACCGCAACCCGACCGCGCCGAGCATCGACACGCCGCTGCACGCCTTCATCCCTGCCGCGCACGTCGACCACATGCACCCGGTCGCGGTGATCGCGCTCGCGACCGCGGCCGACGGCGAGCGCCTCACGCGCGAGGTCTACGGCGACGAGGTGATCTGGACCGACTGGCAGCGCCCGGGCTTCGAGCTCGGCCTCACGCTGCAGCGCCTCTGCCGCGAGCATCCGAACGCCCGGGGCGTGATCCTCGGCGGGCACGGGCTGATCAACTGGGCGGACGACGACCGCGCGTGCTACGAGCTGACGCTCGATCTGATTCGGCGGGCGGACGACTACCTCGCCGCGCACGGCGACGGCGCGCCGGCGTTCGGTGGCGCGCGGGTCGAGGCGTTGGGCGAGGCGGAGCGGCGGCGCGTGCTCGTCGACGTGCTGCCGTGGCTGCGCGGGCGGGTGAGCCAGGAGGCACGCCAGATCGCGACGGTCGAGACGCGCCCCGAGGTGCTCGCGTTCGTCAACGCGCACGACGCGGCGCGGCTGGCGGAGTTGGGCACGAGCTGCCCCGACCACTTCCTGCGCACGAAGATCAAGCCGCTGTACGTGCCGTGGAAGCCTGACGCCGACGACGTCGCGGGGCTGAGGCGCCTGCTCGACGACGGACTCGCGCGGTACCGGACGGACTACGCCGACTACTACCAGACGCACCGGCGTCCGGACTCGCCGGCGATGCGCGTTTCCAGCCCGAGCGTGATCCTCGTGCCCGGCGTGGGGATGATCGCGTTCGGCAAGAGCAAGTCGGAGAGCCGCGTCACGGCCGAGTTCTATACCGCGGCGATCGGCGTGATGGCCGGCGCGGAGCGCGTGAGTCGCTACACCGCGCTGCACCGGCAGGAGGCGTTCGACATCGAGTACTGGCTGTTGGAGGAGGCGAAGCTGCAGCGCATGCCCGCCGAGAAGGCGCTCGACCGCCAGGTCGCGGTCGGCGTCGGCGCGGGGAGCGGGATCGGGCGCGCGACGGTGAGTCGGCTCGTGGCCGAGGGGGCGAGCGTGGCCGCGGTCGACCTGCACGCGGCGCAGGCAGAGGCCGCCGCGGCGGAGGTGCAGGCCAGGGTCGGCGTCGGTATCGGCGTGGCGGGGACGGGCATCTCGGGCGCGGGGCCGACGATCGGGCTCGGCGCGGACATGACCGACCGTGAGGCGGTGCGGCGCGCGCTGGAGGAGGTCACGCTCGCCTACGGTGGCGTGGACCACGTGATCGTGACCGCTGGCTACTATCCCACGCCCGACGAGCGCGGCAACGTGGCCGACCGCGAGTGGGCGCGGGCGTTCGCGATCAACGTCACGGGGCCCTTCCTCGTCGCCGACGAGGCGTGGCGCGTGTGGCAGGCGCAGGAGCTGCCGGGGTCGCTCGTCATCACGACGAGCGTGAATGGCGCGATGGCGAAGGCCGGGTCGCTCGCCTACGACACGAGCAAGGCGGCGGCCAACCACCTCGTGCGCGAGCTTGCGATCACGTACGCGCCGCGCGTACGGGTGAACGGCGTCGCGCCCGCGACGGTGGTCGAGGGGTCGAGCATGTTCCCGCGCGACCGCGTGATCGCCTCGCTCGCGAAGTACGGGCTGCCCTACGACGACGGCGAGGACACCGAAGCGTTGCGCACGCGGCTCTCGGGGTACTACGCGAAGCGGACGCTCACCGGGCGGCCGATCACGCTCGACGACCAGGTGCGCGCGATCGTGGCGTTCACGACCGAGCAGTTCCGGAACACGACGGGGCAGATCGTGAACGTGGACGGCGGGTTGGCGGGGGCATTCCTGCGGTGAGCGCGGACGCTCCCCTCCTCGCGGCCACCGACCTCACCAAATCGTACGCCGGCGTGCAGGCGCTCAAGCGCGCCTCGTTCGACCTGCGCGCGGGCGAGGTGCACGCGCTGGTCGGGGAGAACGGGGCGGGGAAGAGCACGCTCATCAAGATCCTCACCGGCGCCGTGCGCCCCGACGGCGGCGAGATCCGCGTCGCGGGCTTACCCGTCGCCGAGCACTCGCCGCGCGCGGCGAAGGCGCGCGGGATCGCGGCGATCTACCAGCAGCCCGCGCTCTTTCCCGAGCTGACCGTGGCCGAGAACCTCGCGCTCGGCGTCGAGCCCCGGCGTGGACGGTGGGGGCGCATCGACTGGCCCGCGCGCCGGGCGCGCGCGGCGGCGCTGCTCGCACGCGTCGGCGCGCGCGTCAGCCCCGATGCGGACGCGGGCTCGCTCTCGATGCCCGAGCAGCAACTGGTCGAGATCGCCCGCGCGCTCGGCGCCGACGCCCGCGTGCTCGTCCTCGACGAGCCGACGGCGTCGTTAGGCGAGGAGGACGCACAGAACCTGCTCCGCGTCGTGCGTGAGCTGCGCGCGCGCGGCGTCGGGATGATCTACATCTCGCACCGGCTCGACGAGCTGCCGGCGATCGCCGACCGCGTGACCGTGCTGCGCGATGGGCGCACGATCGACACGCGCCCGATGTCCGAGGTGAGCCGGCCGCAGCTGATCCAGCTGATGGTCGGGCGCGAGCTGGCGGCCGTCTTCCCCAAGCGCCCGGTGCCGATCGGCGAGCCGGTGCTGGAGGTGCGCGGGCTCGGCTGCGCGGCGGCGGGGGTGCGCGACGTCACGCTGACCGTGCGCGCGGGCGAGATCGTCGGGCTCGCGGGGCTCGTCGGCGCGGGGCGGACGGAACTCGCCCGAACGATCTTCGGGATCACGCCGGCCGACGCGGGCGAGATCCGGATCCGCGGCCGACGGGTCGCGATCACGAATCCCGCGGACGCCATCGCGCACGGGATCGCCTACGTGCCCGAAGACCGGCGGCGGCACGGCGTCGTGCCCGAGCTGCCGATCAGCGCCAACGTCACGCTCGCCTCGTTGGACCGCATCACGCGGCGCGGCGCGCTCGACTTCGGGCGCGAGCGCGCGGTCGCGGCGGACTCCGTGCGCCGCCTCGGGGTCAAGACGCCGAGCATCCGCACGCCGGCGTCCGCGCTCTCTGGGGGCAACCAGCAGAAAGTCGCGCTCGGCCGCTGGCTCATGACGCAGCCAGCGGTGCTGATCCTCGACGAGCCGACGCAGGGGATCGACGTCGGCGCCAAATCGGAGATCCACGCCCTGATGACCGACCTCGCCGAGCAGGGCGCGGCGGTGTTGATGATCTCGTCCGAGCTGCCGGAGGTGATCGGGATGAGCGACCGCGTCGCGGTGATGTGTGCCGGCACGGTGGTCGACGTCTGCGACCGGGCCGACGCGACGCCGCAGCGGATCCTGCAGGGGGCGCTGGGGCACGCGGTGGAAGCGGCGGCGTGACGTTCACCCGCTTCAAGCGCGAGCTCGCGGCCGCGGTCGCGTACGCGGCGCTGCTCGCCGTGGTCGCGGCACTCGCGCCCGCGTTCTACAGCGGCGCGAACCTGCGCGACCTCGCGCTCAACAACGCCCCGGTGCTCCTCGTCGCGGTCGGGATGACGCTCGTCGTGCTCGTCGGCGAGATCGACATCTCGGTGGGGTCGCAGTTCGCCGTGTGCAGCGTCGCGGCCGGGTGGCTCGCGAAGGATGGCGTCCCGGTCTGGGCGCTGCTGCCGTGCGTGCTCGCGTTAGGCGCCGCGATGGGCGCGGTCAACGGATTGCTCGTCGGGCGCCTCGGGCTGCCGTCGATCATCGTCACGCTCGCCATGCTCGCCGCGTGGCGCGACGGGCTGCGCTGGCTCACCGAGGGTGCGTGGGTGCAGGGATTGCCGGCCGGCTTTCAGTGGTTCGGCCTCGGGCAGGGGGTCGCGCAGTGGCTCATCGTCGGGACCGCGGTCGGCGTGCTCGCCGCCGCGGCGTGGGCGCTCCGGCACCTGAGCGCCGGGCGCGCCGTCTACGCGGTCGGGTCGGACGCTGAGGCGGCGCGGCTGGCGGGGATCGAGCCGGCCCGCGTCGTCACGCGGGTGTTCGTCCTCACGGGCGCGCTTGTCGGCCTCGCGGCGCTGCTCAACGCGGTGCGGTTCACCGCCGTCCCGAGCAACGCGGGCGTCGGGCTCGAGCTCAAGGCGGTCGCCGCGGTCGTCGTCGGCGGCACCGCGATCACCGGCGGGCGCGGCACGCTCGTCGGCACGCTGATCGGCGCGGCGCTGCTCGGCACGGTGGGGACGGCGCTCACTTTCCTCGGCATCAATCCCTTCTGGGAGCGCGCCGTTCAGGGCGCGATCATCCTCGCCGCGCTCGGCTCCGACGCCGCGCTCGGCCGATTGGAACACCATGTCCGCCGGCTCGGCGTCGCTCGTCCCGCCCGCGCCTAACGGCGCGCCGGCGGCGGTGCCCGCGGCGCCAGCTGCGCCCGCGCTCGCCACCGACGCGCCGTGGCGCGAGCGCATGTTCCCGAACGGCGAATGGGTGCTGCTCGCGGTGGTGCTCGCCGAGTGCGCGGTGTTCGCCGTGACCGGCCGCAACTTCCTCGGCGCGGGGAACGCGTTCGAGATCGCGCGCCTCAGCGTCGAGGTCGGGCTGCTCGCGCTCGCGCTCACCCCCGTCATCATCACGGGCGGCATCGACCTGTCGGTGGGATCGATGATGGGGCTCGCGGCCGTGGTGTTCGGCGCGCTGTGGCGTGATGCGGGCGTGCCGCTGCCGCTCGCCGTTGCCGCGGCGCTCGGCGTGGGGCTCGCGGGCGGCGCGCTCAACGCGGCGATGATCACGCGGCTCGGCTTTCCGCCGCTCATCGTGACGTTAGGCACGCTCTCGCTCTTCCGCGGCGTGGCGGAGGGGCTCACGCGCGGGGTCGAGAACTACTCCGGCTTCCCGGCCGGCTTTCTGTGGCTGGGGCAGGGCTACCTCGGCGGCGTCGTGCCCGTGCAGCTCGTCGTGCTCGCGGCCGCGGCGGCGGGGTGCGCGTGGTGGCTGCACCGTACACCGTTCGGGCGCACGCTCTACGCGATCGGGTACTCGGCCGAGGGGGCGCGCTACGCCGGCGTGCCCGTCGCCCGGCGCATCGGCGCGGCGTACGTGCTGTCGGGATTCGCTGCGAGCGTGGCCGCGGTGATCTACGTGGCGCACCTCGGGCAGGCCAAGTCCGACGCCGGCACCGGGTACGAGCTCACCGCGATCACCGCCGTCGTGCTCGGCGGCGCGTCGATCTTCGGCGGGCGGGGTACCGTGCTCGGCACGCTCCTCGGCCTGATCGGCATCGTCGTCCTGCAGAACGGGCTGCGCCTGAGTGGCCAGCCCGCGGAGCTCGCCGGCATTCTCACCGGCGCGCTGCTCGTCGCGACCATCCTCCTCGACCGCCTCTCGCGGCGCGCGCGGCCGGCAACGGCGGTTCCACCGGCTGGCGCGGTCGCACTCACCCCTGCATCCGACGACGTGCGCAACTCGCAGATCGGCGTCCTCTGCGGCGTCATCCTCGCCGCGGCACTCCTCGTCGCGGGGAGCAACTGGTACCTCGTCCGCTCGCTGCGGGACGAGCTGCGCGGCGGCGCGGGTGCTGGCGGCGCGGGTGGTGGCGCCGCGGGCGCTGGCGCGGCAGGCGCCGGCGGTGCGCCGGGCACGCCGGGCGGGCGGAAGCCGGTGATCGCGCTCATGCCGAAAGCCAAGGGCGATCCGTACTTCATCTCCGCCCATGCCGGCGCCGATTCGGCCGCGAAGGCGTTAGGCGTCGACCTGCTCTGGGATGGTCCCACGGACCTCGATCCGGCCAAGCAGAACGAGGTCGTCGAGGCGTGGATCACGCGCGGCGTCGACGCGATCGCGGTGAGCGTCGAGAACAGGCCGGCCATCTCGACCGTGCTGCGCAAGGCGCGCGAGCGCGGCATCAAGGTGGTGACGTGGGACGCCGACGCGGACACGAACGCGCGCGATTTCTTCGTCAACCAGGCCACGCCGCAGGGGATCGGCTACACGCTGATGGACGAGGCCGGGCGTATCGCCGGCGGCCGGGGCGAGTTCGCGATCATCACCGCGAGTCTGAGCGCCGCCAACCAGAACGAGTGGATCCGCTACATCCGCGAGCGACTCGCACAGAAGTACCCGGCCATGACGCTCGTCGCCG
Organism: Gemmatirosa sp.; assembly: GCA_036401455.1. Lineage (GTDB taxonomy): Bacteria > Gemmatimonadota > Gemmatimonadetes > Gemmatimonadales > Gemmatimonadaceae > BPUI01. The sequence goes on from DASWUT010000167.1 coordinate 6,875, forward strand.
TGCAGCCGAGCGAGGGGGACCGCGACCGCGCGTTCGCCGAGACGCAGACGGTGCTCAAGGTGCACCCCAACGTGAAGGTCATCATGGCGATCGCCGCGCCCGCCGTGCCGGGCGCGGCCGAGGCGGTCAAGCAGTCGGGGCGCACCGACGTGAAGGTGACCGGCCTGTCGCTGCCCAACATGGTCAAGCCGTACGTGCACGACGGGATCGTCGAGAGCATCGTGCTCTGGAACACCGGCGACCTCGGCGCGCTCACCGTCGACGTCGCCGACGCGCTCGCCACCGGGCAGCTCAAGCGCGGCGACTCGGTGCTCGTCGCGGGACGGCTCGGCCGCGTGCGCGTGGCCGGCGACGAGGTGCTGCTCGGCACGCCCTTCGTCTTCAACAAGGCGAACATTGACCGCTTCAACTTCTGACCGGCCGGCGTCGGGGACGTCGAACGCGCGGCGGGGGCGGGTCGCGCTGTTCGTGCCCTGCTTCGTCGACCAGATGTATCCGCGGGTCGCGATCGCGGCGCTGACGGTGCTCGAGCGGCTCGGGTTCGCCGTCGACGTTCCGGAGTCGGCCGTGTGCTGTGGGCAGCCCGCGGCGAATGCGGGGTTCGCGCGCGACGGCGACGCCGCGCTCGCGCGCGTGGCGGATGCGTACCGCGGCGCGGAGCGGGTGATCGTGCTCTCGGGCAGCTGCGCGGCGCACGTGCGTGCGCATGCCGCGGGCGCGTCTCCCGACGGCGGCGCGGGCGCGCGTGTCGCGGCGCGCACGGTCGAGTTCGCGGCGTTCCTGCACGACGAGGTCGGCCTCGAGGCCGTCGCGGCGTTAGGCGCCGAGTTCCCGCGGCGGGTGGGGCTGCACATCGGCTGCCACGGGCTGCGCGGGCTCGGGCTCGCGCGGCCGACGGAGCTGCAGATCCCGCCGTTCAACAAGCTGCGCGCGCTGCTCGACACCGTGCGCGGGCTCGACGTCGCCGAGCTGGCGCGCCCCGACGAGTGTTGCGGCTTCGGCGGCACGTTCGCCGTCGCGCAGCCCGCGCTTTCGGCGAAGATCGGGCGCGATCGGCTGCGCGACTACACGACGAACGGCGCCGACGCCGTGGTCTCGACGGACATGTCGTGCCTGCTGCACCTGGGCGGGCTCGCGCAGCGGGCCGGCGTCGCACTGCCGATGCTGCACGTGGCCGAAGTGCTCGCGGCGAGCGCGGCGTGACGCGCCACGCACCCGTGGACCCCGGCTGTCGCCGGGGTGACGGCGGCGGGGCAGCGCGGCGCACGCCAGGCTCGCCGCCGCCCCGGCGACAGCTGGGGTCCATCTTTCCTCGCCGCGACAACCCGTTTCACGCGCATCCGTAACCTCGCATGCTCGCCGCCCCTCGCCCGCCTCGCCGTGCCGTGCTTCCCGTCGTCGACGTGGCGTCTGGCCACCACGCGCCTAACACAGGCCCGGTCGATCACGCCGCGGCGGCGGCGCGCTTCACCGCGGACGAGGCGCGCACCGACTGGCACGACGGCGCGCTCTGGTTCGTGCGCGAGAAGCGCGACCGACAGGCCGCCGCGCTTCCCGAGTGGGAGCTGCTGCGCGAACTCGCATCACAGATCAAGGAGCACACCCTCTCGCACCTCGACGAGTACCTCGAACAGTTCGAGGCGTGCGCGACGGCGAATGGCATCCGCGTGCATTGGGCGCGCGACGCGGAGGAGCACAACCGGATCGTGCACGGGATCCTCGTCGCGGCGGGCTCGCGCCGGCTCGTGAAGAGCAAGAGCATGCTCACCGAGGAGTGCCGCCTCAACCCGTACCTGCAGGAACGCGACATCGCGGTCGTCGACTCCGACCTCGGCGAGCGCATCGTGCAGCTCCGCGGCGAGGCGCCGAGCCACATCGTCCTCCCCGCGATCCATCTCAAGAAGGAAGAGGTGGGTGAGACGTTCCACACGCACCTCGGCACCGAGGCCGGGCTCGCCGACCCGACGGCGCTCACGGCGGCGGCGCGTGCGCACCTGCGCGAGCACTTCCTCGCCGCCGACGCGGCGCTCACCGGCGTCAACTTCGCGGTCGCCGAGACGGGCGGCTTCGTCGTCTGTACCAACGAGGGGAACGCCGACCTCGCCGCGGCGCTCGCCCCCGTGCACATCGCGTCGATGGGGATCGAGAAGCTGATCCCGCGCGCCGAGGACCTCGGCGTGTTCACGCGGCTGCTCACGCGGAGCGCGACCGGGCAGCCGGTGACGGTCTACACGTCGCACTTCCACGGGCCGCGCCGCGCGCAGGAGATGCACCTCGTCCTCGTCGACAACGGGCGGAGCGAGCAGTTAGGCCGCGAGGGGTTCTGGCGCTCGCTCAAGTGCATCCGCTGCGCGGCGTGCATCAACACCTGCCCGGTGTACCGCCGCTCGGGCGGGCACAGCTACGGGTCGACGATCCCGGGGCCGATCGGGTCGGTGCTCACGCCGGGGATGGACCTCGAACGCTACGGCGCGCTGCCGTTCGCGAGCACGCTCTGCGGCTCGTGCGCGGCCGTGTGCCCGGTCAAGATCGATCTCGACGCGCAGCTGTACCGCTGGCGGCAGCTCGTCGCCGACGCGGGGCACGCGGGGGTGGCGAAGGCGGCGGCGATGAAGGGGGCGGGGTGGCTGCTCGCGCGGCCGCGGCTGTTCCGCGCCGCCGGAGCGTTAGGCCGGCTGGCGCTGCGGGCGCTCCCGCCCCGCGCGCGGCGGCTGGCCGCTGGTCCGTGGGGGCGCGCGCGCGACCTGCCGCCCGCGCCGGACCAGAGCTTCCATGCGTGGTACCGCCAGAACCGCGGCGGCGCCGGCGAGGAACGCGGGTGAGTGACGACGCACGCGCGGCCATCCTTCGCGCGGTCCGCGCCGCGCGCCCGGCGCCCGTCGCGCGGCCGGACGTGCGCGCGGCGGTGCAGGGGTTCGCGGGCGACGCATGCGAGACGCCCGACGACCGCGCGCTGTCGGCCCGCTTCGCGGAGGCCGCGCGCGCCGGCGGTTCCGTGGTGGTCGAGGGGCGCCGCGGCGACCTGCCCACCCTCGTCGCGGCCGCGGTGCCCGGCGCGCGCCGCGTCGTGTCGCAGGTCGACGGCATCGTCGGCGCGGTGCCGATGCCCGACACGCCGCACGGCCTTGCCGACGCGGATCTCTTCGTCTGCGAGGCGGTCCTCGGCGTCGCGGAGAACGGCGCCGTCTGGCTCCCGCTCTCGCGACTCGGCGAGCGCGCGGCGCCGTTCATCGCCGCGCACGTCGCGGTCGTGCTCGACCGCACGGCGATCGTGGCCGACATGCACGCGGCCTACGCGCGGCTCGACGTTGCCGCCGAGCGGTTCGGGGTGTTCGTTGCAGGGCCGTCGAAGACGGCGGACATCGAGCAGTCGCTCGTCGTCGGGGCGCACGGGCCCAAGGAGTTCACCGTCGTCCTCATCGAGATCGCCCCCGCCCCATGACGTCCGTCTCCCGCCGCCAGTTCCTCGCGACCGCGCCGCTCACCGCGGCCGGCCTGCTCCATCGCGCGTCGTCCGCGCATCCGTTAGGCATGCGCCGCATGGACGACGTCATCGTCGAGACGGCCCACGGCCGGCTCCGTGGTGCGCGTGAGGCCGGGGTGAGCGTCTTTCGCGGCGTGCCGTACGCTGGCCGAGTCTCGGGCGACCGGCGCTTCCGCCGTCCCGCGCCGCTCGCGCCGTGGACTGGGGTGCGCGACGCCCTGCGCCTCGGGCCGCCGTCGATTCAGCCGCCGCACTCGACGTACGGGCTCGACGAGCCGCTGCCAGCCGAGGACTGTCTCGTGCTGAACGTGTGGACACCGGCGTGCGACGCGCGGCGGCGGCCGGTGATGTTCTACAGCCACGGCGGCGGTTTCGTCACGGGATCTGGCGGCAGCCAGGGGCAGGACGGTGCCAACCTCGCCCGCCACTTCGACGTCGTCGTGGTCGAGACCAACCACCGCCTCGGCCTGCTCGGCTTCCTCTACCTCGACGAGGTCGCGGGCGAGGCGTACGCGGGCTCGGGAAACAACGGGGTCCTCGACATCGTCGACGGGCTGCGGTGGGTGCAGCAGAACATCGCGGCCTTCGGCGGAGATCCGACCAACGTCATGATCTTCGGCGAGTCCGGGGGCGGCGCCAAGACCTCCTGCCTCTACGCGATGCCGGGCGCGGCGCCGTACTTCGACAAGGCATCGATCGAGAGCGGGCCCGGCGTCCGGATGACGACGCGCGAGGATGCCGCGGCCAACACCAGGCTCCTGCTCGGCGCGATGCAGCTGACGCCGCGGGAGTGGCGCCGGCTGATCGACGCGAGCGCGGCCGACCTGCTCGCGCTGCAGCTGCGCCTGCCGTCGATGGCGGCGGCGGAACGTGCCGCCGCGCCCCCGGCGGCGCGCAAGCCGATCGGCATCGGACCCGCGGGACCGGGCGGCTTCGCGCCCGTGGTCGACGGCGGCGCGCTGCCGCACGATCCGTTCGACCCGACAGCGCCTGCGATCTCGCGCGACAAGCCGCTCATCGTCGGCTGGAACGAGGACGAGTACACGTTCTTCGCGTGGGCGAGCAAGGACACGAGCGGGTTCGGGCTGGACGTCGACGGGTTGCGGGCGAAGCTCGCGCCGCGCTTCGGCGCGGATACCGCGCGGATCGTCGACACCTACCGCACGAGCCGGCCCACCGCGACCCCGACGGACATCTTCGTCGCGGTGCAGACGATCACGCTGATGGGACTCGGCTCGATCGAGATCGCGGAGCGGAAGGCCGCCCAACGCGCGGCGCCCGCGTACCTCTACAACTTCGGCTACAAGTCGGAGGTGAAGGTTCCGGGCACGGACTATCCGATGGGGTCCCCGCACGCGGCCGACATCGCGTTCAAGTTCAACAACGTCGCGTCACCGAGTCCGTTCTCGGGCGCGCGGCCGGAGCGTTTCGTCGCGTCGCACCACATGGCCGAGCTGTGGACGACGTTCGCCCGCACCGGCCGGCCGTCGGCGGAGGGGCAGCCGGCGTGGCCGGCCTACGACCTCGCCCGGCGCGCGACGATGCGCATCGATACGGTGTGCACGGTGATCGACGACCGCTACCGGCCGGAGCGCGAGCTGTGGGCGTCGCTCGGCTACGTGGCGTAGCGGGTCGGGTCGGCGGGCCGTGCGCGCGGGACAAACAAGATTTGGTGTGAACGGCCGGAGGTAATCACACGACGAGTGGTGTGCGGCAACCGATGAACGACACCGACGCTCGAGCGCGCGTTCTCGCCGTCGCGCCGGCCCGCCTCACGCTGTAAGCTCGACGCAGAACCCGGGCGCGGCCCGCCGCGCCCGCCCCTGTGTGTGTCCCCGCCGGAATGCGCATGCTGCCGTTCGCGTCCACCATCGCCCACGTTCGCCGCTCTGGGGCCGCCCTGCTCCGCTGGACGCGTACCCTCTCGTCGGGTGTGACCGCGGCAGCCATCGCCGCCTGCCACGACGCGAGCACCGCGCCGGTCGCGCCGCCAAAGAACACGATCGACCCGTCCGCGCTCCGCGTGGGCGATCGCGTGTCGCTCAACGTGAACACCACCTCGGCGTGCGCACGGGTCGCGTCCGGGATCCGCGTCGGCCGCGTCGCGGCCGTCGGCGCCCACGCCGTCATCGTCGCGGACACCAGCAACCCCGCCGGCGGCTTCACCGACGCCGACTACGCGAGCTTCGCCGTCGCGTTCGACACGCTCGTCTACCCCGTCGACGTGCGGCACTTCGGCGCGCCCGCGGACGCGGTGAGTGGCGGGCGCTCGCTCGTCTTCTACACGAGCGCGGTGAACGCGTTCACGCCGCCTAACGCGGACTACTACATCGGCGGCTTCTTCTGGTCGCGCGATCTGTTTCCGACGACGGGCGCGAGCGCGTGCGCGGGGAGCAACGCGAGCGAGATGTTCTACATGCTCGTGCCCGATCCGTCCGGTGCGATCAACGGCAACGCGCACACGAAGGACTTCGTCGCCCGCACCACCGTCGGCACGCTCGGCCACGAGTTCCAGCACCTCATCAACGCGTCGCGCCGCCTGTACGTGCTCGACACTGACGACTACCTCGAGGAGCTGTGGCTCAACGAAGGGCTGAGCCACATCGCCGAGGAGCTCGACTTCTATCGTGCGTCCGGGCTCGGCCCCGCCGGCCAGCCGGGCCAGTCGCCGCACGCGCGGCTCACCCCGAGCGCGATCCTCGCCCAGCCTAACGGGATCGCCGCGCTCAACGGCTACGAGCTGCAGAACGTGGCGCGGCTCGGCCTCTACCTGAAGGCGACCGAGCAGTACGGCCCGTACGTGCCCGAGAAGGCGTCGGGCGCGACGACGACGTACGACTTCCTCGAGATGCGCGGCGCGATCTGGTCGTTCCTCCGGTACGCCGCGGACCGGAGCGGGAAGTCGGATAGCGCCTTCTTCCAACCGTTGGTCAACGGCACGCAGACGGGGCTCGCCAACTTGCAGACGGCGACGGGGCTGGGCGCGTCGCTCACTGACTGGCTGCGCGACTGGGCCGTCTCGACGTACGCTGACGGGGCCGTGCCGGCGTTGGACCCGCGCTACCGACAGGCGAGTTGGGACTTCCGCCGCGTGCTGACCGGCTTCACGCTGCAGGGCGGGGGACAGCTCAACGGCGGCGTCTACCCGCTCGCGACGCGTGCGCTCGCCGATGGACGGGCGCAGACGCTGACCCTACGCGGCGGAACCGCGTCGTACCTGGAGTTCGCGGTGCCGCCTGGCGCGCAG
>DASWUT010000168.1:0-3154 GCA_036401455.1 Gemmatirosa sp.
GCGCTGCGAGCAGCGGGACGTCCTCGCGCCGCTCGCGCAGTGGCGGCAGGCGGATCTCGACGGTGTTGAGGCGGTAGAGCAGGTCCTCGCGGAACCGCCCCGTGGAGACGTCGCCGCGCAGATCGGCGTTGGTCGCGCTCACGACGCGCACGTCGACGCGCCGTGCGCGCGACGAGCCGACACGCTCGACCTCACCTTCTTGCAGCACGCGCAGCAGCTTGGCCTGCTGCGCGGGCGACATGTTGCCGACTTCGTCCAAAAAGAGCGTGCCCGTGTCGGCCAGCTCGAAGCGCCCCACGCGGTCGACCTTCGCGTCGGTGAACGCGCCGCGTACGTGGCCAAACAGCTCGCTCTCGAACACGCCCTCCGAGAGCCCGCCCATGTTGACGACGACGAGCGGTCGGCCCGCGCGCGCGCTCATCGCGTGCAGGCGACGGGCGACGAGTTCCTTGCCGGTTCCGTGCTCGCCGGTGACGAGCACGTTCGCGTCACTCGGGCCGACGCGGGCGAGCAGTTGCAGAACGGGGCGCATCGCCGCGCTCTCCGCCAGCATCGGCGCGGCGGCACCGTTGGTCCCGCCCGTGGCGTCCTGACGCAGCACGCGGTTCTCGGCCTCGAGCGCGCGGGCACGACGGAGGGCGCGGCCCAGCTCCGCGTGCGTGCGGAGCGTGGTCGCGAGGCGCGCGTCGTCCCACGGCTTCTCGACGTAGTCGCGCGCACCGCGGCGCATCGCCTCGACCGCGCCCTCGACGCTACCCCACGCGGTCATCACGACGATCGGGAGCGTGGGGTCGAAGGAGAGGAGCGCGGGGATGAGGTCGAGTCCCTCGCGCCCGCTCGTCGTGTCGCGCGTGTAGTTGAGATCGACGAGCGCGGCATCGAAGTCGGCGCCGCGCGCGGCGGCGCGCCCCGCGGCGGCGACGGCCTGCTGCGGCGTGCGCGCGGACTCGACGGCGAATCCTTCGTCGCCTAACAGCAGCGCGAGGGCGTCGAGGATCGCGGGCTGGTCGTCGGCGACGAGCACACGAAGAGGGGTAGAGACGTCGGGGGCGGACACGGGGCGGCGGGGGTGCAGCGAAACGGCCCGGCGTGCAACGACGCGGTACGCGCGGCCGGGGGCGGACGCGCTAGCGTCGTCGGGCGCGGCGGCGCGCGCCGCCCTTGCCAACCACGGTGGGCCGAGCGGATGATACAGGCATGGCGACGCTACAGCGGCGGCAGGCGCGAGAAGGTCCTGCCGAGCACGTGCCGGAGCGGGTGTGGACGGCGGACGAGGTGCGCGACCTCATCGACGAGCGGCGGCCGTGGCCGCGGTTCGAGTGCGCGCGGGGGCGGCTGCTCGTGACGCCGTCGCCGCGCGACCTGCATCAGACGGTGGTGTCCCGACTCGTTACCGCGCTCACCAACTATTGCGACGCGCACTTCGAGCCCGGGGTGGCGTTGGTTGCGCCGGCCGACATCTCGTGGGGGCACCGCGACACGACGCTGCAGCCCGACGTGTTCGTCGTTCCGCGCGCCATGCTCCGCGCCGGGGCAGCGCTCGCGTCGAGCACGGCCGGGTGGGCGGAGATCCGGCAGCTGCTGCTCGCCGCCGAGGTACTGAGTCCCGGGAGTGAGACGTACGACCGTGGAGACAAGCGGGCGATCTACCAGGCGGAGGGGACACCATTTTACTGGGTGGTGGACCGCGCGGCCGGCCTCGTCGAGGAATGGACGCCGGCAGCGACCGCGCCGCGCGTCGAGCGCGAGCGCCTCGTGTGGCACCCCGACGGCGCGGTCGTGCCGTTCGTGCTCGAGCTGGCGCACCTGTTCCGGCCGATCTAGCCGGGGTCATTCGTACCGCAGCGCCCGCGTCGGGTCGACGCGCGACGCGCGCGACGCGGGCACCCACCCGGCCGCGAGCCCCACCGCGCCGAGCAGCAGCGCCGCGCCCGCGAGCGCGGCCGGGTCGGTCCCCGAGAGCCCGTAGAGGAGCGCCCCCGCGGCGCGCCCGAGCGCGAGCGCGCCGAGCACGCCCGCCGCACCCCCCGCGAGCAGCAGCCGCCCCACCTGCCCCAACACCAGCCGCCGGACCGCGGCCGCGCTCGCACCCAAGGCCACGCGCACGCCGAGCTCGCGCGTGCGCTGCGCGACCGTGTAGGCCAGCACGCCGTAGAGCCCCACTGCGGCCAGCGCGGTCGCGAGCGCGGCGAATGCGCCGGCGAGGACGCTGAGGAAGCGGTCGCCGAACGTGCTCGCGCGCGCCTGCGCGGGGAGCGTCGTCAGCTGCTCGATCGGCAGCGCCGGATCGACGCGCCGCACGAGCGGCGGCACCGCCTCACGCAGTGCCTCCGGGTCGAGCGCCGTGCGCGCGTAGAAGGCCACCGTGCCCGCCGTCGTGTCCTGCGCCACCGGGGCGAAGAACGCCGGCGGCACCGGTCCCTTCACGCGGCCGTAGCGTGCGTCGCGCACCACGCCGACGATCTCGCGGTCGAGCCGGACGGCATCGCCTGCGCCGGGCGCCATGTGGCGGCCGACGGCCCCGCGCCCGAGCCCGAAGCGGCGCGCGAACGCCTCGTTCACGACGACGACCGGCGGCGCGCCCACCCGGTCCGCGTCCGTGAACTCGCGCCCGGCGAGCACCGGCGTGCCTAACGTACGGAAGAAACCCGCGCCGACTCGGTCGAGGTAGGCATCCGTGTTCGCGTCCGGCGCCGGACGGAATCCCTCGACCGAGACGTTCATCGTCGCTTCCGATCCGCCGAGCACGCCGTTCTCCGCGGTCGACACGGCGGTCACGCCAGGCACCGCGGCGAGCGCTTCGCGGACGCGCGCAAAGAGCGCGGCCGACCGGGTGCCGTCGTAGCCGCCGCGCTCGGGCGAGAGGCGGAACGCGACGACCCGTTCGGCCCGGAAGCCGAGCGGCTCGCGCAGAACGTTGGCGAGGCTGCGGGCGAAGAGCGCCGCGCCGCCCAGGAGCGCCATCGAGAGCGCGATCTGCGCCGCGACGAGTCCCGAGCGGAAGCGCGCCGCTGCCCGGGCGCCGCCCGGCACCTGCCCCGCGCCCGCGCGCAGTGCCGCGGCGAGGTCGGGGCGCGTCGCGTGCAGCGCCGGGAAGAGCCCGAAGGCGACGCCGGTGCCGAGGGCGAGCGCCGCCGTGGCGGCGACGGTCCAC
>DASWUT010000169.1:0-2029 GCA_036401455.1 Gemmatirosa sp.
CAACCCCGGGCGCGATACGCTCGTCGTGGTCGGCGTGCGGTCGGACGTGGCCGCCTCCGCGTCGCTGCACGAGTCGATGCAGATGGGCAAGGGGGCGGGCGCGATGATGCACATGGCCCCGCTGGCGGCCGTGACCGTCGCGCCGGGCGACTCGATCGTCTTCGCGCCACTCGGCCGCCACGCGATGCTCGAGCAGTTGCGGCGGCCGCTGGCCGTGGGCGACTCGGTGCCGTTCGCGCTCGCTGTCACGAGCGGCGGACGCGCCGGCGCCGCCCGCGACACGATCCGCGCGACGGCCGTCGTGCGCGCCTTCTGACCGCGCACCGGACACGGTTCTTGCCCTATCAACCGCCAACGTTCCGCAATGGGGGGGGGGAGGATGGCGACGACGGGGAAGCGGGCAGCGGGAAAGACGGCGACAACGCATGGCGCGACGAAATCGGCCGCGAAGAAGCCCGCCGCAAAGAAGACGGTCGTGAAGAAGACCGTCGCGAAGAAGACGCCGGCGAAGAAGACGGCCGCGAAACGCGAGGCGGGTTCGGACCCGAGTCACTACACGCAGCCCGCACTGCGCGACCGGCTCAAGGACCAGATCCTCGCGGGGGACAAGGGCGGCCACCCAGGGCAGTGGAGTGCGCGGAAGGCGCAGCTCCTCGCGCACGAGTACGAGGCGGCCGGCGGCGGCTACGTCGGCGGCAAGTCGCCCGCGCAGCAGCACCTCGACGAGTGGACGCACGAGGCGTGGACCACCGCTGATGGCAAGCCCGCGCAGCGCGGCGACACCACGGCGCGCTACCTCCCGGAGAAAGCGTGGGAGGAGCTGAGCCCGGCCGAGCGGCGTGCTACGGACGAGAAGAAGCGGGCGGGGTCGAAGACCGGCCAGCAGTTCGTCGCCAACACCGTGCGTGCGGCCTCCGCCGCCAAGCGGGCACGCGAATGAGTGCCGCGGGTGACGTGGCCGCCGACGGACTGCCAGCCGCGGCGTTCCGCCGGTACGACGAGGGGCCGGACGCCGCGTTCTACACCGCGCCGCGCTTCGTCACGCACATCGACGACGGCGCGATCGCGGCGGTGACGGCGCTCTACCGCGACCTGCTGCCAGTCGGCGGCGACGTGCTCGACCTGATGTCGAGTTGGGTGAGTCACCTGCCCAACGACGTCGCCTACGACCGTGTGGCAGGTGTCGGGATGAACGCGGACGAGCTGGCGGCGAACCCGCGCCTCACGGAGTGGCGCGTGCAGGATCTCAACGCCAATCCGGCGCTGCCCTACGCCGACGGCGCGTTCGACGGCGCGGGGTGCTGCGTGTCGGTGCAGTACCTCGTCCGCCCGATCGAGGTGTTCCGCGAGGTAGCGCGGGTACTCCGGCCGGGCGCGCCGTTCGTCGTCACGTTCTCCAACCGTTGCTTCCCGACCAAGGCAGTCGCGGCGTGGCAGACGCTTGATGACGGCGGACACGCGCAACTCGTGGCCGCGTACGGGCGCGCGGCGGGCGGCTTCGCGCCGGCCGAGGTGCGGGCACACGTGCCCCGGCGTGGCGATCCGCTCTACGGCGTGATTCTGCGCCGCGCGGCCGCAGCTCGTGTGGCCGCGGCTGGCGTGGCTCTCACCATTCCCCCGACACCCACCCGGCCCGGGTGATCGTCGGCGAGTCGAGGATCACGAAACCGTCCTCCGCGCCGGTGACGCGCCCGACGTAGCGCACGCGGTCCCCCTCGCGCAACGATTCGAGCACGGGGCGCTCGTCCGCACCAAAATCGAGTAGCGCGGCGCCGCCGTCGTCGGGGTCGACGACATGCACGGAGTACCCCGACTCGTTCTCGCGCACGTCGCGCACGACGCCCGTCCACTCGTCGGCCCACCGGCCGACGAACAGCTCGTGCGCGACCGCGCGCCGGCTCAGCGGCGGGATTTCGGCCAGGCGTGCGAGCACCGCTCGCGGGCTTCCCTCGCGCAACACGACGCGTGCGGGCACGCGCGGCGGCGTCTCGGTCCGTGCCGTTAGGCCCATCGCGCGCAGGCCGAGCGC
>DASWUT010000170.1:0-4182 GCA_036401455.1 Gemmatirosa sp.
ACGCCCGCCACGTGCGCCGTCGTGCCGCAGTCGGATGCCTATTTTCTTCCCTCCAACGCCTACGTGCGCTTCACCGGCGTCGGCACCTGCACGATTGCTGCGGACGCGGCGGTGACTCCGGCCTACGCCGCCGCGCGGGCAACGCAGAGCGTCGCAGTCCTCGGCCAGCCGCAGGCGATCACGTTCACGTCCACGCCGCCGAGCCTCGCGCGCGTGGGCGGCACGTACGCCGTGGTGGCCACGGGCGGCGCCTCGGGCAACCCGGTCACGGTCTCGTCGCTCACGCCGGCCACGTGCACCGTGGCGGTGAGCACCGTGCGCTTCGTCGCCACGGGCGCGTGCACCGTAGCCGCCGACCAGGCCGGCACCGGCGCGTACGCCGCCGCGCCGCGCGCCACACAGACCGTCACGATCGCCAGCCTACCGCAGACCATCACCTTTACGTCGACGCCGCCGAGCCCGGCCCGGGTGGGCGGGACGTACACGGTGGGTGCGTCGGTCAGCTCGTACTTCGCGCCCACGTACGCCTCGCTCACGCCCGCGATCTGCACGGCCGCGACCGCCTACCTCGGCGCGCCGAGCGCCACGGTCACGTTCACCGCGGCCGGGACCTGCATCGTCGCGGCCGACGTCAGCGCGACCGCCGTCTACGCCGCCGCCCCGGAAGTCACGCAGACCATCCCCGTCCTCGCGGCCGTGGCCAGCTTCCCGGCCACGCCGGTGCTCGACGCCTTCGCCCGCGCCGACGGCGCGCTCGGCGCCAACTGGGGCGGCTTCGCGGCCCCGCTGTTCTTCCGCGTCAGCCAGCAGCACGGCGCCGTGGGCCTCGGCGGCGGCATCGGCTGGGCGCCCACCGCGTTCGGGACGACCCAGGAGGCGTTCGTCACCCTGACGGCGCTCGGCGGCAACGGCGGCAGCGGTGCGCAGGGGCTGGTGCTCAAGGGACAGGACCCCACCAACCACGCGTTCGGCGCGCTCACCGTGACCTATGCGCCCCAGCGGGGCACGGTCACCGTGGCCGCGCTGCACGCGCCGCCCGCGGCCGGCACGGCATACCCGGCGCTTGCGATGCGCTTCGCGGCGGGCGACCAGCTCGGGGCGCGGGTGACGGCGGCCGGCGCGGTGACCGTGTACCGGAACGGGGTGCTCGTCGGCACGGTGACGCTGAGTGCGGCCGACCAGGCGTACTTCGCGAGCCGGGGCGGCTACATCGGGCTGGTCGACGTGGCCGCGCCCGGCGCGCTGTTCGACGACTTCGGCGGCGGCAGCGTGACACCGTAACGGACCAGCACGACCCGTTAGGCGGTGAGCGCGAGGGCGGGGCGGCGGGCAGAGATGATCGCCCGCCGCCCCGCCCGCCGTCACCGCCGCGCCGGTACCAGCGTGTAATCGGGGAAGTTGCCGAACAGCCGCTCGTCGGGCGCGCCCTTCGTTGCCGCCTGCACCAAATAGGCGCCGCCGACGAAGCACCCGTGCCACGACTGCCCGATCCCGCCGAACACCTCGTCGCGGTCACCGCGCGAGCGCACGGCGTTGATGCCGACCTTGAACCCGCGCACCTGGTCGGCAATCTCGCGCGCGAGCGCCGTGTCGTCGCACGCGATCGAGGCGACGAGCGACCCGTTGGACACGTTCATCTCCGAAACGAGCTCGTTGACCGAGTCGACGACGACGATCGTGTCGACGGGGCCGAACGGCTCGCTGTGGTAGAGCGTGCTGCTCCGCGGCACACCGAGTAGCGCGGCCGGCGCGAGGTACGCGCCGTCGTCCTGCCCGGGGATGAACTGGTCGGCGTCTAGCGTGCCCGCGTAGAGCGGCACCGCCCCGCCCGCGATCGCCTCGGCCGTCGACGCGCGCAGCGCGGCGCTCTGCCCGCGGTTGATGAGCGGGCCGAAGTCGAGCTTGGGCAGCGGGTCGCCGGGCGCGTCGACCGCGACGGGGTTGCCGACGCGCACCGCCTTCACCGTCTGCAGGTACGTCTCGAGGAAGCGCGGGAACAGGGAGCGCTGCACGACGAAGCGCGCGTACGCGGTGCAGCGCTGCTTGCCGTAGTCGAACCCCTTCTTCATCTGCCCCGCGAGGCTCGACCAGTCGGAGTAGTTCCAGACGCCGTACGCGTTCACGCCCTCCATCTCGAGCATGTGCCGCTTGCGGCCGTCGAGCAGGCCGGCCGCGACCGCGCGCCCGCTCGACCGGCCGCCGACGAAGGCCAGGCAGTCGACGCCGTCGCCGCGCACGAGCGCGGGGCCCAGCTCGCCGCCCGACCCGCTGAGGAGCGTGACGGGCAGCCCTGCGCGGCGCGCGAGCGCGAAGCCCACGGTGAGCGCGAACAGCCCGCCATCCGTCGGCGTCTTGGCGACGACCGCGTTGCCGGCGAGGGCCTGTACGAGCACCGCGTGGACGAGCACCGAGTAAGGATAGTTCCACGACGCGATGTTCGAGACCACGCCTAACGCGGAGCGGCCGGCGAGCATCGGCTCGATCTCGTCGACGTACCACGCCACCCCGTCCACGCAGCGGTCGACGTCGGTCTCCGCCTGCGCGAGCGGCTTGCCGATCTCCCAGATGAGCAGCCGGGCGAGCAGGTCGCGGTGTGCGCGGAGCGCATCGAGGCAGGCGGTGACGCGGCGGCGCCGCTCGTCGAGGTCCACGCGTCCCCACTCGCGCGCCTCGACCGCCGCGGCCTCGATGGCCGCGTGCGCCGCGTCGAGGTCGACGGCGGGAAGCGCGCCCAACGTCGAGCCGTCCACGGGCGACGTGTACGGCCGCGGCTTCCCAGGACGTCCCCACTCACCGCCGATCAGGTTGAGGGGCTCGCCCGTCGACGCGAACGCCTCGGGGACGGCCGCACGGGCCGCGGCGAGCAGGCCCGGCCACGCGGCCGATTCGGCGATCTGTTTCATGACCCCACGGTTCGAAGAGGCGCGGCGCCGACCGTCGGCAGCGCGCGGGCGGCACGACGGCGCGCTGCCGTTGCGACGCCGGCCACCAGCAGCAGCGCGAACCCGCCGGCGAGCGCGAGCGCCGTGGCGGCGGTCGCCTGTCGCTGGAAGGTGACGAGAAACACCACGAGGACGAGCAGCACCGTCGGCGCCTCGTTGAACAGCCGGAACTGCTGTGAGGTCATCGGCGCCTCGCCCGCGGCCAGCCGCCCCGCGCAGCGCACGCATGCCCAGTGGTACGCGACCACCCCGGCGACGAGGGTGAGCTTGGCCTGCAACCAGCGCTCACCGAGCAGCGCGGGGTGCGTGGCGACCATGACCCCAGCGGCCGCCACGACGAGTACGAGCGCGGGGCGCATGATCGCCCGCTCGAGGACGCGCTCCATCCGCGAGAACTGCGCGTGCAGCACGGCGCGCGCGGGCTCGGGGCCGGCGAGTGCTTCGGCGTGATAGACGAACAGGCGCGGAAGGTAGAACAGCCCTGCAAACCACGCGACCACCGCGACGACGTGCAGGGTCCTGGCCCAGAGATAGGTCGCGGGCATCGACGTCAGACCCATCGCCTCACGCCAACACCTCGTCCCCGGCCCCCGCGGCGAGCCAGTCGCGCACGCCGAGCATCGCCGTCAGTCGCGCCCCCGCGCTCCCGGGCGCGTGCGCGCCCGAGGACGCCCACGCCGCGACCGGCGGCAGCGACATCAGCACGCTGTCGATGCGGGCGTGCGTGCGCAGGCCGAACAGCGTCCCCCGGTCGTGCAGGAGGTTGAACTCTGCGTAGCGTGCCCGCCGCTCGAGCTGCAGCGCGCGCTCCGCGTCGCCATACGGCTCGTCGCGCCGCCGCTCGACGACGGGCGCGTAGGCGGCCGCGAGCACCGTTCCGACCGCCGCCGAGAGCCCATGCAGCGCCGCGGCGTCGAGGTGTTCGGCGACGCCCTCGCCGGGGCGCACGTGGTCGTAGAAGATCCCGCCCACCCCACGCCGCTCCCCACCACGGTGCGCGTTGGCGAAGTAGTCGTCGCACCACGCCTTGCCGCGCGCATAGAACCCCGTGCCGAACGGCGCGCACGCCGCGGCGAGCGCCTGGTGGAAGTGGCGCGCGTCCTCGGGGCGGGGATGCGTCGGCGTGAGGTCCGTTCCCCCGCCAAACCAGGCGTCGACGCGCGCGCCCTCAGGACCGGTCAGCTCGAAATAGCGCACGTTGAGGTGCACGGTCGGCACCATCGGGCTCCGCGGGTGCACG
>DASWUT010000171.1:0-2485 GCA_036401455.1 Gemmatirosa sp.
GAGCGCGTGCGCGCGCACGCGAGCGGCGGCCCGCGCCACGCGCTGTTGGTCGGGCGGGCGGTCGGGCGGGTCGACCCGGTGCCGTAATCTGCGGCCGGAGGTAGCGGGCAGTACGTTATCCGCACCATGTCGGACGTGACCCAACCCACCGTCGGGCCGGACGCCGGCGCGGCCCCGCTCTGGATCGGGCCGTACCGCGTGCTGCGCGTGCTCGGCGAGGGTGGCATGGGCGTCGTCTACGAGGCCGAGCAGACGACGCCGATCCACCGGCGCGTCGCGCTCAAGGTGGTGCGCGCGGAGGTCACGTCGCGCGAGGTGATCGCCCGGTTCGCCGCCGAACGGCAGGCGCTGGCGGTGATGACGCACGAGGCGATCGCGAAGGTGCTCGACGCCGGCGCGAGCGACACGGGGCAGCCGTACTTCGTGATGGAGCTGGTGCGCGGCGTGCCGATCACCGAGTACTGCGACGCGCGCAAGCTCTCGACGCGCGAGCGGATCGCGCTGTTCGTCCCGGTGTGTCAGGCGGTACAGCATGCGCACCAGAAGGGCGTCATCCACCGCGACCTGAAGCCGTCCAACGTGCTCGTCGCGGAGACCGACGCGGGGCCCGCGCCGAAGGTGATCGACTTCGGCATCGCCAAGGCGGTCGACCGGCAGCTGACCGAGCGGACGCTCGTGACGCAGTTCGGGCAGGCGATGGGGACGCCCGCGTACATGAGTCCCGAACAGGCCGAGATGTCGGGCCTCGACGTCGACACGCGCACCGACGTGTACAGCCTGGGCGTGATGCTCTACGAGCTGCTCGTGGGGCGGTTGCCGGTGGACCCGGCGGAGGTGGGCGTGTTCGGCTTCCTGGCGCGTCTCGCGATGCGGGCGACCGACCCGCCGGCGCCGAGCGCGAAGTACGACACGCTCGCCGGCGACCGCGTCGCGCTCGCCACGCTGCGCCACACGGACCCGACGACGCTGCGCCGGCAGCTGCGCGGCGATCTGGACTGGATCGTGATGAAGGCGATCGAGGCGGACCGCAATCTCCGCTACGAGACGGCGAACGGGCTCGCGCTCGATCTCGCCCGCCATCTCGCGGACGAGCCCGTGCAGGCGCGGCCGCCGACGGCGGCGTACCGCGCGCGAAAGTTCGTGCGCCGCAACACCGCGGGGGTCGTGGCGGCTGGCGCGATCGTCGCCGCGGTTGCCGCGGGATCGGTCGCGGCCACGGCGGGGCTCGTGCGCGCGCGGCGCGCGGCGGCCCAGGCGCGCGAGGAGGCGGCGACGGCGCAGCAGGTCTCGGCGTTCCTGACCGGGCTGTTCAAGGTGTCGGATCCGAACCGTGCGCGCGGCGCGTCGATCACGGCGCGCGCGATCCTCGACTCGGGCGCGCGGAAGGTCGCGACCGACCTCGCCGGGCAGCCGCTCGTGCAGGCGCGGCTGATGAACACGATCGGCGACGTGTACGCGGAGCTCGGGCTGTACCCCGAGGCGGAGCAGCTGCTGGACGGCTCGCTCGTGGCGCGGCGGCGATCGGGCGCCGCGCCGGGCGATCTGGCCGAGACGCTGACGTCGTTAGGCAGTGTGTACGGATTGCAGGGCCGGTCGGCGCAGGCGGAGTCGACGCTGCGGACCGCCGTCGGCCTCGCCGAAGCGGGCGGGGCTCCGGACACCGCGAGGACGGTGCACGCGCTCCGCGCGCTGTCGCGGGTGTACCTGGAGCAGGGGCGGTACGCGACGGCGGACACGCTGACGCGCCGCATGATCGCGCTGCTCGAGCGCTCCGCGGGCCCGGACAGCCCCGGGGTCGCGGAGGCGACGGTCAACCTCGCGATCTCGCAGGCCGAGCAGGGGCGGCCGGCGGACGCCGAGGTGCTGTTTCGGCGCGCGGTCGCGATCCGGGAGGCCGAGACGCGAGCGCACGCGGGGGGCGCCCCGGGCCCCGCGTTAGGCCGCGCGGTCAGCAACCTCGGCGGCGCGGTGTACGAGCAGGGGCGGCTGCCCGAGGCGGAGGCACTCTACCGCCGTGCGCTCGCGATCGACAGTACGGTCTTCGGTCCCGCGCACCCGACGGTCGCCCGCGACCTGTCGAACCTCGCCAACGTGCGCGACAACCGCGGCGCCCACGAGGAGGCGATCGCGCTCTACGGACGCGCGATCGCGATCTGGGAGCGCACCATCGGCCCCGACCACCCCAACGTCGCCACGGCGCTCACCGGGATGGCGGAGGCGTACATCACGGAGAGGCGCCCCGCGGACGCGCTGCCGCTGCTGCGGCGCGCGCTCGCCGCCCGCGAGCACACGCTCGCGCCGGGGCACCCGTTCATCGCGACCTCGTACCACGCGATCGGCGTCGCCGAGGCGCAGCTGGGCGACACGGCCGCGGCCGCGGCCGACCTGCGGCGCGCGCTCGCGATGCGCGAGAAGGCGCTCGACCCGACGAGCTACTACACCGCGCTGACGCTGGCGGCGTTAGGCGATCTGTCGCGCGGCGGGC
>DASWUT010000172.1:0-1641 GCA_036401455.1 Gemmatirosa sp.
TCGGCCGCGCCCCGCCCGCGCCCGGGTTGATCCAGACGTCGACCGGAAACGTGTCGCCGACGCGCCACGGCGACTCGCCCTGCGCGTCGCCGACGAGCACGACGCGGTACTCCTGCCGCGCCGGAAGCTGCAGCGGCGAGAAGTCGAAGGTGAGCATGTCGCCGTCGCGGCGCGGGTGGGCCGGCGTGACGACCGCCGTGTAGAACCCTTCGCCGCCGCGCTCCAGCACGAAGCGCAGCGCGTCGATCGCGCGGTTGAGGCGGTAGTCGACGTACTTGCCCTCGACCGCCGCGCCGAGCTCGCGCACGCGCCGCACCGTGTCCTCGGCTCGCGCGAGGGCGCGCGCGAGGTCGCCCTGCTCGGTGTCGTGGAGCGCCGTCCCGCGCCGTCGCGCGAGCGCCTGCCGCTCCTCGTCGAGCAGCACCTCGTACCCCGCGTCCGCGCCCGACACGGCGTGCAGGAAGAGCCGCGTCGCCGCGCTGAGGTCGAGCGCGAGCGCGATGCGGCGCCCCATGCGCTCGACGTCGGCGAATACCGCGCCGGGCGCCCGCGTCGCGTCGACGAGCGCGTACGCGCAGTCGTCGAGCGCGAGCACCGCGCGCTCGACGAAGGCGAGCGTGTCGAGGTCGCCGCGCACGTCCACCCCACGCTCGGCCAGCCGTTCGGCGTATGCGGCCACCGCGCGGTGCAGCTCGCCGTAGCGTTCGGCCAGATCCGCGACGCCGTCGCGCAGGCGCGACCAGCCAGCGTAGAGGCGCGAGTGCGCGATCATCGCGGTGCAGGCCGGGATGTACGCGCCGTCGCGGTCGAAGCCTAACGTCTCGCGCACGCGGCGGATGCGCCCGATGGCGAGCGCGTGCGGCCGCTGCTCGGGGGCGACGCCGACGACCAGCCGGTAGCGCGCACGCCGGAGCGCGGCCTGGTGCGGGTTGACCGGGTCGAGCCCCGCGCTCGCCGGATCTTCCTCGCGGCCGGGGACGCGTACCACGTGCACCTCGGCCTCGGTCACGCCGGCGAGCGCGGCACGCGGCACGGCCGTGCGCACGGCGTCCGCTTCGCCCACGTCGACGACGTCGCCCGCCGGCGTCACCCCGCGCGCCGCGAGCAGCGACAGCCGCACCGTCTCGCCATCGTCCGCGATCTCGAGGCGCGGATCGAAGCGCGCCGGGTCGGTCGTGCGCGGGTCCACGCGCAGGCCGCCGCCGACCAGCCCCGCGCCCGGCAGCGCGTAGCGCACCGCCCAACGCGCGGCCGCCTCGATGAACTGGTCCTGCCGCTCGAAGTGCTGCGGAGTGAGCAGCATCCCGGTGAGCCAGTGCACGGACTTGAGTGCATCGTCGCCGGCCGGGTCGCTCCCGTTGCCGGACGGGAACTCGGACGGGCCGCGGCCGGACGCGCCGAAAGAGAGGTCGTCGGACATCCCGAAAACTACGCCCGCGCTCCGAGGCGGGTGGTGAGCCCGAGCGCCGCCGGCGCGTCCGCATCCAACGCGAGTGTGGCGGCCAGTGGCGGCGCCGCGCGCGCGGGCGCTGCCCCACCAAGCCGCGCGGCCAGCGCCGGATCACCGACGATCCAGCGTTCGGCGAGGCGCGCGGCGAGCGGCGCGGGGACGACGAGCGCGTACAGCGCGTGGCGCTCCGC
>DASWUT010000173.1:0-3613 GCA_036401455.1 Gemmatirosa sp.
CGACCGAGCCGTCGGCGTACCGGAGGGTCGCGACCATGTTGTCGCTGTCATCCTCGGCGTGGACGGCGCTCACCTCGATCGGGTCGGCGTCGAGCCACCACGAGATCGTGTCGATGAAGTGGCAGCCCTCGCCGACGAAGCGCGATCCCTCCGTCCCGGCGTCGGCATACCAGCTTTTGTTGTCCAGCCGCCCGGCGTTGACCCGGTACTGCACGACGTGCGGTCCCGCGCGCTCGCCCCACCCGCGCTTGAGGTCGAGGAGCAGCGGCGAGAAGCGCCGGTTGAGCCCGACCATCAGGCGGTCGTTTCGCGTCTCGGCGATCACGTCGGCGATCGCCGCCAGCTGCTCCGCATCGATCGCGAGCGGCTTCTCGACGAACACCGCCTTGCCGGCGCGAAGCGCCTCGCACGTGAGCTGGGCGTGGCTGCTGTGGCGCGTGAGGACCAGGACCGCGTCGACGCTCGCGTCGTCGAGCATGCGCGCGGCATCGGTCGACATGCGCGCGAAGCCGTGCTTCTTCGCCGCGTTCGCGGCCGACAACGAACTCTGGGTGGCGACCTCGACGAGCTCGACGCGGGGGTCGCGCGCCAGGTGCGGCAGGAGCATGCTCGACGCGTAATTCCCGGCGCCGATCGCACCGATGCGTACCCGGCGCCCGCGGACGGCGCGCGGCGCGGCGCGTTGCGGCGCGGCGGTCGGGGCTCCGGAGACGAGCCGTTCCGCCGTGGCCGCCGCGTCGTAGCGGAACAGGATGCCGAGCCCGCGCACCGCGCCGCCGTTGATGCGTTCGTACACCGACACGGCGTCCGCGAAGGGGAACACCTCGCTCGTGAGCGGATCGAGGTCGATGCGCCGTTGGTGGAGGAGGTCGACGAAGCAGGCCATGTTGCGGTGCTCCGTCCAGCGCACGTAGCCGATCGGATAATCGACGCCGCGCTCCTCGTACACCGGGTCGTAGCGCCCCGGGCCGTACGAGCGCGAGAACCGGACGTCGAGCTCCTTCTCGTAGTAATCCTTCCACGGCAGGTCGAGGCGCGTCTTGCCGATGTCGACGACGCGCGCGCGGTCGCGCGCCAGCGCGGCGGCGATCTTTACCGGGTCGTTGCGGTCGCCGCCGGCCGTAAGGAACACGTGGTCGCAGCCCGCGCCGTTGGTCATCCGCGCCAGGCGGTCGACGAGCGCGTCGAACGCCGCGGACGCCGGCGCCGCCGCGGCCTCGGCGCCGAGCCGGCGCGCGAGCTCGCAGCGCGACTCGTTGATGTCGACGCCGACCACGCGGACGCCGGCCGCGGTCAGGATCTGGAGCAGCAGCTGTCCGATGAGGCCGAGCCCGACCACGCACGCGGTCTCGCCGAGCGTCGCCTCGGACTGGCGGAAGCCCTGCATCGCGATGGCGCCGACGGTCGTGAACGCCGCGTGCTCGGGCCGCACCGTGTCGGGGACCCGCACGCACAGGTTGACCGGCACCCAGTTGAACTCGGCGTGCAGCGCGAACTGGTTGCCGCCGCACGCGACGCGCTGCCCGACTTCGAAGCCGTCGACGCCCGCGCCGACCTGCTCGACGACGCCGACGCACGAGTAGCCGAGCGGCGTGAGCGAGTCGAGTCGGTTGACGACCTTCCGGTACGTCGCCAGCACACCCTGTTGCGCGACCGACCGCATCACGTTCTGCACCTGATCGGGCCGCGCGCGCGCCTTGCCGATCAGCGACAGCTTGCTCTCGGCGACCTTCATCATCTCCGTGCCGGTGGAGATGAGCGAGAATTCGGTGCGTACGAGCACGCCGCCGGGCCGGCACGCCGGCGCCGGCACGTCGAGTAGCGCGAGTTCTCCCGACTTATAGTGCTGCGCGACGATCTTCATGCGGGAAGTAGGAAGACGTCATGAGGCGCCGCCCTACGCCAGCGGCGCGAGACCGTCGGCAACGGTCGTCGTAGGGTCGAGCGGCGGCCGCGCGGGATCGCGCCCCGCCCCGAGGACCGTCACGAGGCGGAGCAGCATTCCCGCAATGGAGGAGGAACCGGGGAACGCGCGATGGCTGCGGGCGATCTCCGCCTCGAGCGAGTCGGGCCCAACGCCGGACACCGGCGTGCGGCCGAGCCGCGCGAGGACGGCAAGGCTGGAACCGTTCATGGCGCGGTCGCGCACGATCGATGGTTCGGCGCTCGGGGCCCGCGCGCGGCGATCGGTGCGACGAGACGACAGCCCGCGGCGGCGAGGCGCCGCGTGAGGCGACCCATATAAGTCCCTCGGTTGAAGCCCCTCAGCAGACTGCGACGACACGTGCGGGATGCGGAACAGCGCGAGTGACCGCGCAGGCCACGCTGCGGCTTGCGGTCGTACGCAACGCCGCCGCCCGAACTCTGCCCGCCCGGCGTACTCAGCTGTCCAACTTAGAAGAATCATGATGAAAATGCAATGATTCTTCCCGCCGCTGGCCGCGACGCGGTTCGACTTCGACGCACGGGGCGCGTCCGTCGAGCGGCACGCTCCGTCGCACCCGGACGACCGTCGCTGATGTAGCGTAGCGCCGCAGCGTGCGGATACGACACGCAGCAGTTTCGCTTCGGCGTGTCGCCGGTCGGTCGGCCGCACGCCGAACGGCGCACCGAATCGCGTGGCCGCGGCCGCAGCAGCCGTGACACCCGACGCGGGGAGAGGCGCCCGGAGCGACGGGGACCCCTCCCCGCGCGAGCGCGCGCCTCAGGCGCGGCCGGCCGTACTCCCACCCGCCGAGCGCTGGGCCGCCCTCGCGTCCGCGGCGACGCAGACGACACCCTCGCAGAGATTTGGCGAAATCACCGAAGCCACACGGTCGATTTCGAACGCCAGCCGATTCTCCCCTCGCGGTGCGAGGCGGTATCCGGCCGTGTAGACCAACTCGTATCCGTGCCGCCGCAGCAGTTCGCGGAGCGTCGCCTGGGAGTAGTACGCGACGTGGTCGGGATGCACCTTCTCCACTCCGAACGGGATGCGCAGGAGTCGCCGGACGCAGTACGCGTTTGGAACGGTGACGATCAGTTTGCCCCCGGGGGCCAGAACGGATCGGGCGGAATCCAGGAAGCGCCCGGGGTTGTCGAGATGCTCGACCAGCTCGCCCGCGACGATGACGTCGAACGGCTCAAGCCCCAACTGCTCGAGCTCCTCGGCGTTCGCCTCGATGAGCGTGCCGTACTCGGGGTGGTCCCGTAACGCGGCGAGGTCGTCCCCGGCCATGTCGACGCCGACGATCTCGCGAGCGACCGACGCCAGCCGCGCGTGCAACCACGTGCCGCCCGCGATGCGACTCCGGAGGTACGGGTAGTCCACGAAGCCGAGGTGCAGGACGCGCTTTCCGCGACACGCCTCCACGACGAAGTTCTCCCGGTCCGGCACGAGCTGCCGTTCGAGCCGACGGGACGCGAGCGCTACCGACTTGACGGCCATCGAGTTCTCTCCCGCCGCTCGGCGCGGTCGTCCGGAGCGGCTTGTGCGGTGCGGTTGAGCATTGGCCGCACCCCGCGTGCGGCGAAGAGGCTCCGACGGGCCTCACGTGGACCGGCTGCGCCGTGCGGCGACGGCGTGGGATTGCAGCACGGCACCGGTCATCCCGACGCCGCGCGTCGCTGCGCT
>DASWUT010000174.1:0-16750 GCA_036401455.1 Gemmatirosa sp.
GCACCGTTAGGCGTCGGCGACGCGCTCGCCGTTCCGATGCTCGGCGCGCTCACGCGCGCCGTCGACGCGCGCCGGTGGCGGGCGCCCGCGGCGTCGGCGTGGCTGACGGCGGACGATCGGGCGCGGTACGACGCGCTCGCGCCGGGGCACGCGACGAACGGTCGGCGCTGACCTCGCGCGGGGTGACCTCGCGCGAGGCAGCGCCGACGTCCGTTCTGCCGCCTTACGCCCGCCACGCCCGCCTTACGCCCGCCTTACGCCCGCCTTACGGACGCCCGCCGCCGCCCGACGGCCGCCCCGGCGGGCCGATCCGGACGACCGGCGGCTGCTGACTCGAGGGCGAACTCGCGCCGCCGCTGCCACCACCGCCGCCACCGCCGCCGGACCCACCCCCGGACCCGCCACCGCCCTGCTGACTGCCCTGGCCGCCGCCGCCGCCACCGCCGCCAGAGCCGGAGGTCCCACCGCCGCCGCCACCGCTCGTTCCCTGACCCCCATTCTGGCCGCGACCGCCCTGGCCGCCGCCCTGGCTCCCACCGCCCTGGCTCCCACCGCCCTGGCCACCCTGCTTGTCGCCGTTGGCGCTTGGCGGGGGCGGGTTCGCGGGCCGACCTCCGGGGCTATTCCCGCCCGGTGCGTCCTCGTCTGGTTGTGCGCGCGGACGAACGCGCTGTCCGTTGCGCAGTTCGTCGGTCGGGTTCACGACGACGAGGTCGCCCGGCCGGAGTCCGGTCAACACCTCCATGCGCGACCCGTAGTCACGCCCAACCGTGATCTGGCGGATCTGGAGCACCGAATCACGTCCCACGACGGCGGCCTGCGCACCCTGCTGCCGCACGAGGAGCGAGCCCCCCGGAATCATCACCGGCGGGGTGGCCCGCGTCAGTCGGAAGCTGACCGTCGCGTACATCCCCGGAAGCAACCGTCGGTCGAGGTTCGGCACGTCCACCTCGGTGAGGAGCGTGCGCGTGGCGGCGTCGAGCGCGCCTGCCGTTCGGACCACGCGGCCGACGAACGTGCGCTGCGGCATGTCCGGCACGTGCACCGTGGCGTGCAGCCCGGTCCGCACGTCGGCCGCGTAGCTCTGCGGCACCCCCACGTAGAGACGGACCGTGTCGGCCTGCGCGACGCGAAACAAACTACCGCTGCCACCCACGCCGCTCGCGCCGGCGCCGCCTGACGAACCACTCGATGCGCCCGAGCTTCCGCTCGCGCTGCCACCGAGCGTCGAGCTCGTGCCGCCAGCGCCAGTGGTCTGGCCGGAACTGGCGTTGGACGCGAGAATCGTGTTGCCGCCGAGGCTCGCCGGGTTGGTGGTCGTCGACCCGCCGCTGCCGGAGACGAGCACACCCTCGTCGACGTTCCGCGCGGTCACGATCCCCGTGAACGGCGCGATCACCGAGCCATAGCCGACGAGTTCGGCGTTGCGCCGCACGTTGGCCGCGGCGGCCGCGACGCTCGCGACCGCCGCGTCGTAGTTGGCCTGGCGCTGATCCAGCTCCTCGCGCGTGATCACGCTGTCGCGATAGAGGATGCGCCAGCGCGCCAACTCGACGCGCGCCAGGCGGAGCGTCGCCTCCGCCTGACTCTCGTTCGCGCGCGCTTCGCGCAGCTGTTCCTGTACGTCGGGGATGTCGAGCACCGCGAGCACCTGCCCGGCACGGACGCGCTGCCCGATGTCGACGAGGAACCGCCGCACGTAGCCCGTCGCCCGCGCGTACACCGCCGCCTCGCGTTCCGCCTGCACGTTGCCCGGCAGGTTGAATTCGGCGACGCTGTCCGCCGACGCGACCGTGGTCACCGACACGGCGGGCACGCTGTCGTTGCGCGCGGTCTGCTGTGCCTGCTGCTCCAGCTTCTTGTTCCGGTTGCGCCGCGGCAGGATGCCGATGAGGAGGAAGAGCAGCAGCAGCGCCACGACGACGATCGCGCCGATGATCAGCGTGCGCCGACGCACCGGCTTGGGATGGTCGCCGCCCGGGCTACCGTTGCCGTCCTTCCCGTCCTTCCCGTCGTTCGGACGCTTCGGGTCGTCGCGCCGCCCGTCGGCTGGCGGCGGTTGTGGGCGGGGCGGCGGCGCGGCGGGCGCGGTCGCCGGGGCGGGGACCTGCACGTCGACGACCACGTGCGTGCTTCCGGCCGCGGCTTGGCCCTGCACCGCCCGACCCTGCGCCGCGCCGGTCTGCGCTGCACCGGCTGCTGGTGCACTGCCCGGCGCGGGCGTGACGTCGACGTGCACCTGCACGGGAGACGGCTGCGCCGGGGGTTGACCGCCCTGCGATTGAACGCCTGGCGTTCCGCTGGGCGGCATGGCCACTGGGGCGCCCGGTGCGGGTCGCGCGTTGGTCCGATCGTCAGACATGATTCGAAGTGGAACGTGAGGTCGTCGCGGGGAGGCGGCGATCGCCGATGCGACGGTCGCCGTCCGGCTGGCGCCAGGGTGCGTCCGCGTCGTCGTGGTCGCCAGCGTACCCATCGTCGTGCCCGTCGCCATCGGCGCCGTCGCCATTCGCGCCGTAGCCGTTCGAGCCGTTGGACCCGTTCGCGCCCTGCCCGTTTCCGGGCTGGCCATTCGGCTGCCCGCCGTTGCGCTTGAGGTCCTCGCGCTGCTTCTCGCGGCCCGTGAGCGCGGCTTCGGGCAGCTCCTCGTCCGGCGCGGGCATCGGCTTCCGCATCAGCGAGTAGAGCGTTGGGATCACGAACAGCGTGTACAGGCTCGCGACGAGCAGCCCACCGATCACCGCCCGGCCGAGCGGCGCGTTCTGCTCGCCACCCTCACCCATGCCTAACGCCATCGGCAGCATGCCGAGGATCATCGCGAGTGCGGTCATGATCACGGGGCGCAGACGCGTCACCCCGGCGCTGATCGCCGCGTCATGCGCATCCTTGCCTTCCGCGCGCTCGTCCTCGGCGAACGTGAGCAGCAACACGGAGTTGGACGTCGCCACGCCGAGCGCCATGATCGTGCCCATGAGCGACGGCACGTTCCACGTCGTGTGCGAGGTGAACAGCCCCCACATCGTGCCCGCCAGCGCACCCGGCAGCGCGAGCACGATGATCAGTGGGTCGATCCACGACTGGAAGTTGACGACGAGC
The DNA here is from genome assembly GCA_036401455.1 of Gemmatirosa sp. Taxonomy (GTDB): domain Bacteria; phylum Gemmatimonadota; class Gemmatimonadetes; order Gemmatimonadales; family Gemmatimonadaceae; genus BPUI01. Next base: position 3,097 of record DASWUT010000174.1, read on the forward strand.
AGCACGTAGACGAGGAGCATCGCGGCGAGGATCCCGAGCACGAGCCCCTTGATCGACGTACGCATGCTCTCGACCTGCCCGCGCATGTGCAGCTCGGAGCCCTTCGGCAGCTTCTCCGCATTCGCGAGCTTCTCGATTTCCGACGCGACGCCGCCGAGGTCGCGGTCGGTCGCACTCGCGAAGACGTCGTACGAGGGCTGCACGTTGTAGTGCGTGACGATCGCCGGGGCGAGATCGCGCGATTCGCTGATCAGGTTGGACAGCAGCTGCGGCTGCGGGCTCCCACCGGGCGGCGCCACCGGCGTGCGCGCGAGCGCGTCGATCGACGACAGCTGATACGGCGGCACCTGCACCGCCACCTGGTACTGTACCCCGTTGCTCGGATCGAGCCAGAAGTTGGGCGCGCTCTGGAACGAGCCGCTCAGCGCAATCAACATCGAGGTCGCGACGTCGCGCGTGCTCACGCCCGCCTGCTCCGCGCGCAGTCGGTCGATCGAGAACGCGAGTTCGGGCGCAGTGTTCACCTGCTCGACGCGCACGTCCGTCGCGCCGGGGACGAGGCGCGCCTTGTCGGCAACGCGCTGCGCGACGGCGTAGTTGGCCTGTGCGCTCCGCCCCGTGATCTGCACGTCGATCGGCGACGGCAGGCCGAGGTTGAGGATGCGCGTGACGATGTCGGCCGGCTGGAAGTAGAACTCGACGTCGGGGTACTCGGCGCGCAGCGAGTCGCGCAGCTGCGCGGTGTAGGACGCGACGCTCCCCGTGTGCTTCTCGGCGAGCGTGATGAGGATCTCGCCGTCGAACCCGCCGATCGTCGCCTGGTCGCCTGTCGCGAGGGTGACGCCACCCCCCGCAAGCCCGACGTCGTCGAGGATCTGCCCGATCTCGCTCGGCGCGATGATCCGCCGGATCGTGCGCTCGACCGAGCCGAAGATCAGCTCGGTTTCTTCGAGTCGGATGCCCGGCCGGGCGCGGACGTGCAGCCGGAGCTGCCCCGCGTCGACCGTCGGGAAGAAGTCCTGCCCGATCTGCGGCATCAGGAACAGGCTGCCGAGCGCGAACAGGGCGGCGATCGCGAGCGTCCAGACGGGCACGCCGATCGCGCCGGCCAGCAGGCGGTGGTACCCGTCGCGCAGCTTCTCGAACTGTCGGTCGATGCGCACGTTCAGGCGCCACGTCCAGCCGGCCTTCTCCTTCTTCTGCTCCTGGTCCGCGCCGTGGTGAAGGTCGGCTTCCTTCTTCAACAGGTAGCGCGCCATCGTCGGCACGAGCGTGCGCGACAGGATGTACGAGGCGAGCACCGCGAAGATCACGGACATCGCGAGCGGGCGGAACAGCGACGCCGCGGGCCCGCTGAGAAAGAAGATCGGGACGAACACGATCGAGATCGACAGCGACGACACGAACGCGGGGACCGCGATCTGCGCCGCGCCGTCCAGGATCGACTGGAGAAGGTCTTTGCCCTCGCCCAGGTTGCGGTGCATGTTCTCGATCTCGACGGTGGCGTCGTCGACGAGGATGCCGATGGCGAGCGCGAGCCCGCCGAGCGTCATGATGTTGAGCGACTGGTGGAGCGCCCACAGGCAAACGATCGACGTGAGGATCGACAGCGGGATCGACGTCACGACGATGAGCGTGCTGCGCCACGAGCCCAGGAAGAGCAGGATCATCGTCGCCGTGAGGCACGCCGCGATGAGGCCCTCGCGAATGACGCCCTGGATCGACGCCCGCACGTAGGTCGACTGGTCCGAGATCACCGACAGGGTGATCCCGCCGGGCACCGAGGCCTGCGCGCGCCCGAGCAGATCGCGCACCTGCTTGACGACGCGAAGCGTCGACGCGCTGCCGGTCTTGAGGACCTCGAGGTAGGCGCCGCGGCGCCCGTCCACGCGCACGATGTTGGTCTGCACGCCCGCCCCGAGCCGCACCTGCGCGACGTCGCGGATGTAGACCATCTGCCCGTTGACGAGCTTGATCGGCAGATCGTTGAGGCGCTCCGCGACGGTCGGACTCGCATCGAGCCGCACGCGGTACTCGCGGTCGCCGAGCCGCGCCGTGCCGGTAGGCAGGATGACGTTCTGCGAGTTGATCGCCGACGACACGTCACTCGGCGTCAGCCCGAACGCGTACAGCCGGTTCAGGTCGATGTCGACGTTGACCTGCTTCGGCGCGCCGCCGAACACGGGCGGAATGTTGGTGCCCTGCGCCGTGACGAGCTGGTTACGCACGAACTGGTTGCCGGCATCGTTCAGCTCCTGCTCGCCGACGTTGCCCGCGATGCCGATCTGCATGACCGGCACGTCGGTAGCGTTGAAGCGGATGATGTACGGCGGCGTGATCCCGGGCGGCATCGTGCGCACGGCCGATTGCGAGGACGCCGTGATCTGCGCGACGGCGTTCTCGACGCTCGTGCCCGGCTGCAGGAAGACGCGGATCACGGCGAGCCCGTCGAGCGCCTCACTTTCGATATGCTCGATGTCGGTCACGCCGATCGTGTACGACCGCTCGGCCACCGTCATCACCCGACCTTCCATCTCCTTTGCCGGCAGGCCGTTGTAGACCCACACCGCCGAGACGACGGGCAGGTTGATGGCCGGGAAGATGTCGGTCTGCATCGAGAGCGCGGCGTACGCGCCCATGAGGATCATCAGGATCGCGAGGCACGCCGTCGTGAACGGGCGGCGTAACGAGAGTTTTACGATCCACATCGGTCAGCTCCTCCGCATCCCACGGTCACCCCTGCGAACGCGGGGGGCCACCCTTCCCGGCGAGTGTGTCAGGCGCCGCGCCCCGGACGCGTGTCCCCCCGCGTTCGCGGGAGTGACGGTGCAACCACCCGTGCGCCTCACAGCTCGCGCCCCACGAACGCGTTGAGACTCGTGCGGGCGAGGGCGTAGTCGTACGTGGCGTTCACGAGTTGCTGCTCGGCCTGCGTGAGCTGCTGCTCGGCGTTGCTGAGGTCGAGCACGGTCGCAACGCCCGCACCGTAGCGAACGTTCTGCACGCGGTAGCTCTCGCGAGCGACCTGGACGGCCGTCTGTGACAGGCGCACCTGCTGTGCCGTGAGCGCGATGTTGCCGAGCCGGCGTTCGACCTCGGAGCGTGCCTCGCGCTCGGCGTCGGACGCGGTCACCTGCGCCAGCTGCGACGCGGCGGTCGCGCGCTCGTAGTCGTACTCGCGCACTCCGCCGTTGAAGATCGGGTAGCTCGTCGTGAGCGCGACGGCCCAGCCGGGCCGCGCGCCGGTGATGGCGAGACCGTTGGGCGCCATCGTGTAGCTCGTTCCGAGCCGGATCGTCGGGAAGTACTGCGCCCGCGCGGCCGTGATCCCGGCCTCCGCGGCGCGGGCCGAGTCGCGGGCCGCGACGAGCGTCGGCGCGTCACGCAGCGCGAGCAGGACGATGGCCGTGTCCGCGAGCGCGAGCGGGCGGGGGATGATCGCGGTGTCGATCCGCGCCTCGACCGCGCCGGGAACGCCGGTGAGGCGGCCTAACGTGTACGCCGACGCGCGCCGCTGGATCGCGGCCTGGGCGTAGGCGACCCGGGCGTTGTTGAGCAGCAGCTCGAACTGCAGCACGTCGGCCGGGGTCGCCGTACCCACCGCGCGCCGCCGCCCCGCCTGCCGCGCGTCCTCGGCCGCGCGGCGCACCTGCGCCAGCGCGACCGCCTCGAGGTCCTCGGCGCGGCGCACGTCGTAGAACACCGTCTCGACCTGCTCGACGACGGCGAAGCGCTGCGAGATGGAGAACGCTTCCGCCGCGCGCGTCTCGGCCCGCGCGCGGCGGTTGTCGGCCGAGCGCCGGCCCCCGGTGAACACGTCGTAGCCGGCCACGACCGTCATGTACGCGCTCGTGCCGACCGCGGCCGATCCGGTCGGCGAAGTCGTGCTCGAGCCGCCGCTGCTGCCGCCGCTCCCTCCGCTGCCGCCACTTCCAACGGTCTGCCCGACCGGCGCGCGCACGCCGCGCGAGAGCAGCGGGCCGACCGTCGACGACGGGCTGGACGTTCCGGACGATCCGCTAGACCCACCGCCGAACGCGCTCGTGATCCCCGAACTGTCGGTGCCGGCCGGCGTGCCGGTCGTGCCGATGCCGGTCGGCCCGATCACGCTCGAGAGCGGCGAGGAGCCGAGGACTGGCGTGCCGTTCCGCAGCACGCTCGAGTTCACCGAGAGCGACGGGAGGTACTCGCCGTACGCGACCCGCTCGGCCGAGCGCGCGATGCGCACGACCGCGCCCGCACGGGCGGTCGTCGGACTGAGGTCGATCGCGCGCGCGATCGCCTCGCTGCGTCGGAGCGTCGCGCTCACGCGAAACGGTGGCAGATCGACCGCCACGCCCGCCGTGTCCGTCGGCGGGCCCGTCGGCACGTTCTGAAGGCCGATGCCACCGGTGGCACCGCTCGATGCGGCTCCCGCGGCGGTGCCGGCCGCGCGCGCGCCGGACGCGCCCGCGGCGCCACTGCCCGCGCCTGCACCCGCGCCGGCGCCGCTTCCAGCACCACCGCCTGAGCCGCCCGAGCCGCCGCCGCCGCCCGCACCCCCGCCGCTACCACCCCCACCACCTCCGCCGCCACCGCCTCCTCCGCCCTGCGCGTGCGCCGCCGCGCCACACAGCGCAACGCACACGAGTGCGCTCAGCGCTCGTCGAAGCGCCCTGGCCGAATGCCCCCGCATCTCCCCTCGCTCACTAGTCCGGCATTGCCACGCGCCGCCGAGCGTGTGTCCGGCGGTACGTGAGATCCCAACGGCGCTTCGTTCGCACGACTCGCACCGTCCTCGTGGACCATGCCCGAATAGACGCCCGGCCCCGTCGAGCCGTTGACCCGTCGCCCGCGGAGGGTATGCCGGGGCGCCACGCCACGGCCGGCCTCGGGCGTGCCGTTTGCGAGAGGGCAAGCCGATTGATCGAGCGTCCCGACCTGTTGGAGGCGATCGTGGTGGAGGCCGTGGTGGAGGCTGTGCTGGAACCGTCCGTCGGCGCGGCGCGCGACGCGACCCGCCCGGAGGACCTTCCGCTGCACGAGGACGTCCGCTGGCTCGCTGGCGCCCTCGGCCGCGTCATCCAACGGCTCGAAGGGGAGGACGCGTTCCACACGGTCGAGGCGCTGCGTCGCGCGTGCCGGGCGCGTCGCCTGGGTGAGCCGGGCGCGTCCGGGCTGCACGATCTGCTCGCCGACGTCGAGGCCCTCTCACCCGACGCGTCCGCAGTCGCCGCGCGCGCGTTCACGCTCTTCTTCCTGCTTATCAATACCGCGGAGCAGGTGCACCGGGTTCGTCGGCGCGCGGCCTACCTCGGTAGCGACGGGAACGCGCAGTCGCTGCAGCCCGCGTCGGCGCGGTGGACGATGCGCCGGCTGCGCGAGGACGGCCACGATGCGCAGGCGGTGGCCGGGGCGCTCGGGCGGCTCGCCATCCGTCCCGTCCTCACGGCGCACCCCACCGAGTCGACGCGCCGCACCCTGCTCGCCCTGCAGGCGCGCGTCGCCGACCTGCTCCTCACCCGCGAGGCGGGCGCGGCCGCCGAGCGGCGCGTCGTCGAAGATGCGCTCGACGGCGAGGTCGAGTTGCTGTGGCTCACGGCCGAGGTGCGCCACGATCGGCCGACCGTCATGGACGAGGTGAGCACGGTGCTGTGGTATCTCGAAACGCGACTGCTCGACGCCGGCGCGCACGCGCACGAGGCGCTCGTCCGCGCCTACGCCGATGAATTCGGCGTCGCCGAGGACGACGCCGACGCGCTGCGTCTCGCGACACCGCTTCGGCTCGGTAACTGGGTGGGCGGCGACCGCGACGGCAATCCGTACGTCACCCCCGAGACCACCGTCGCGGCGGCCCGCCGGGCGAGCCACGTCATTCTCGGACGGTACGCCGCCGCACTCGGCGGACTCGTCGAGCGGCTGTCACTCTCCGCGCACCTCGCCACGCCCTCGGACGCGCTGCTCGCCTCGCTGGCCGCGGACCGCGCGGTGCTGCCGGACGTGTGGCAGGCCAACGCGCGGCGCAACGCGGACGAGCCCGTGCGGTTGAAGCTGTCGATGATGGCCGCCCGCGTCGACGCCGCGCGCCGACTCGTCGCGTCGCGCGACGCCGGGCGCCCGTCGCACGAGCCCGCCGCGTATCAGGACGCCGCCGCGTTCGAGCGCGACCTGGTGCTCGTGCGCGACGCGCTGCTCACGGCCGGCGCGCGGGCGGCCTGCCGCACGACGCTCGACCCGCTGCTGGCTCTCGTGCGCGCGCACGGCCTGCACGGGTTCCGACTCGACGTGCGCGACCACGCCGACGCGCACCGCGCCGCGCTCGACGACATCGCGGCTCGGCTCGGCCTGCCGCCGTTCGACGCCGCCGCGCTGCGCCGCGAGCTGGACGGTCGCCGCCCGCTCGTCGGCCCGGAGTTCGCGTGTGACGAGGCCACCGCGAAGGTGCTCGGGACCGCACGCGCCGTGCGCACCGTGCAGGACGAGGCGGGCGAGGCCGCGGCGAGCACGTACATCATCTCGATGACCACCGAGCCCGAGGATCTGCTGCGCGTGCTCGTGCTCGCGCGCGAGGCAGGCCTCGTCGACCTCGCCGCCGACCCGCCGCGTTCGCGCCTCGACGTCGTCCCGCTGTTCGAGACGTTAGGCGACCTCGAGCGCGCGCCGGACGTGCTGCGCGCCCTGTTCGCCGACCCGGTGTACGCGCGGCAGCTCGCGGCGCGCGGCCGGCGGCAGGAGGTGATGATCGGCTACTCCGATTCGGGCAAGGACGCCGGGATGCTCGCGTCGTCGTGGGCCCTCTACGAGGGGCAGGAAGCGCTCGCCGCCGTGTGCGACGCGGCCGGCGTGACGCTGCAACTCTTTCACGGACGCGGCGGCAGCGTGGGGCGGGGCGGTGGATCTCCGGTGTACCGCGCGCTCGCCGCGCTGCCGCCGCACACCGCGCGCGGCCGCGTGAAGATCACCGAGCAGGGCGAGATCATCTCGCAGCAGTTCGGCCTCGCCCCGGTCGCCGAACGGACGCTCGAGGTCACCCTCGCGGGCACGCTGCTGCACGAGTTCACCGACTGGCGCGACGGCGTCACACCGGCCGACGTCGAGCGGTTCCGCACGACGATGGCCGCGCTCGCGGCGCGCTCGCTCGACGTCTACCGCGATCTCGTGCACGCCCCCGAGCACCGCGACGCGCTGTTCGCGCTGTTCCTGCGCGCGACCCCGGTGACCGCGCTCGCGTCGGCGCGCTTCGGCTCGCGTCCGGCGTACCGACCCGGCGCGACGGCGACCGTCGAAGGGATCCGCGCGATTCCGTGGCAGTTCGGGTGGACGCAGACGCGGCTCATGCTCCCCGGCTGGCTCGGCGTCGGGACCGCCCTCGCCACGCTCGGCGGGAGCGACGAGGGGCTCGCGACGCTGCGGGCGATGGCACGCGCGTGGCCGTTCTTCGACGACCTGCTGGCGAAGATCGAGATGGTCTGCGCGAAGGCGGACCTCGACGTCGCGCGGCTCTACGTCGACGCGCTCGGTGAACGCGCCGATGCGGCGCTGTTCGACGCGCTCGCGGCGGAGTTCGCGCGCACGGTCGAGTGGATCCTGCGGATCCGCGAGTCCGACACGTTGTTGGGTGACGCCCCGGTGCTGCGCGCGGCGATCGCGCTCCGCAATCCGTACGTCGACCCGCTCTCGCTGCTGCAGGTGGCGCTCATGCGCCGCCAGCGCGCGTTAGGCGAGGGCGCCTCGGAGCGGGCGCCCGTCGACGAGGCGCTCGCGGTGACGCTGAGTGGGGTGGCGCAGGGGCTGCGGAACACGGGGTGACCGACGGAGGGCGGGCGACGTCGCGCCCGCCTCCCCGTCGGTCACCGCTCACCCCACGATCAGACGGTTGCGCCCTGCTCCAGCGTCGCGTTGAGCGTGATCGCCGCGTTGAGCACCTTCGACACGGGGCAGTTGGCCTTCGCCTCGTTGGCGAGCTGCTGGAACTTTGCCTCGTCGATGCCGGGCACGCGCGCCTGCAGGTCGAGGCGGATCGCCGTGATCGCGAACCCGCCGCCCTGCGGCTCCATCGTCAGGTTGGCCGTCGTCCGCAGCTCGTCGGGGGTGAAGCCGGCGGTCTGCAGCTGAAAGGCGAGCGCCATCGAGAAGCACCCTGCGTGGGCCGCGGCGATGAGCTCCTCGGGGTTGGTCCCCGCGCGCCCGTCCTCGCTCTCGAAGCGCGTCTTGAACGAGTACGGCTGCGCGTTGAGCACGCCGCTCGGCGTCGTGAGGTGGCCGGTGCCGTCCCGGCCGGTGCCGTTCCAGACCGCGTTGGCGGTGCGTAGCATGTCGGATCTCCGTGTCGTAACGCGTGATGGATGAACGGCGCGCGGCGGCGTACGCCGCGCCCGCGACCGCCGAAGGGTGTGCAATGCCGAGGCCGTCGGACGCCGGCCGACGGCAAGTCGCCTTCTGCCGCCGTGCGCGGACCCCGCGGCGAACGGCGAACCGCGCCCATGGCCCGGCGCCGCGGCCGCTGGCGTGCTGCTCGCGGTGGTCGCTGCGCGGGCCGCGGCGTAACTTCGCCGACGATCGCACGCCATGCCCCTCGCGCCGCCGCCCGTGTCTGTCCTGCCTAACAACATTCCTGCCGCGCCGTCGGGCCGTCCGTTCGATGGGCGAGTCGCGCTCATCACCGGCGGCGGCTCGGGCATCGGCCGCGCGTCCGCGCGCGCCTTCGCGCGCCTCGGTGCCCGCCTCGTGCTCGGCGACGTGAGCGGGGACGGGCTGGCCGAGACGCGCGCGCTGCTCGAGGGCGACGGCGTGGCGGCCGCGGACGTGCGCACCGCGCGCGCGGACGTCCGGCGCGACGAGGAGGTCGCCGCGCTCGTCGCGCTCGCTGCGGACGCGTCGGCGGGCGGGTTCGGGCGGCTCGACATCGCCGTCAACTCGGCCGGCGTCGGCGGCGTCGAGGCGCGCGCGGCCGACTACCCCGAGGACGACTGGACGCGCACGCTCGACGTCAACCTCACCGGTGTCTGGCGCTCGATGCGCCACGAGCTGCCAGCGATGCTCGCGACCGTTCGCGCGCACGGCGGCACGACGTCGCTCGTCAACGTCGCGTCGGTCGCCGGGGTGAATGGTTTCCCGAAGCACGCCGCCTACGCCGCGAGCAAGCACGGCGTGGTCGGTCTCACCCGGTCGGCCGCGCTCGAGTACGCGCAGGCAGGCGTCCGGGTGAACGCGCTCTGCCCCGGCTTCACGGCGACGCCGATGGTCGAGCGGATCACGCAGGGCGTGCCGGGCGCGGACGCCTGGCTCGCGTCGCGCATTCCGTTAGGCAGGCTCGGGACCGTCGACGAGATCGCCGCGGCCGTCGTCTATCTCTGTTCGGATGCGGCGGCGTTCATGATCGGGCACGCCCTCGTCATCGACGGCGGGATCGCGGCGGCCTGAGGCTGCAGCACGCGCCCCGCCGTGACCGGCGCGGCCGACCGCCACGCTGCCAACGTCCAGGCTTTTCCACTCGCACGCGTCCGGGTCCTCCCGTCCAGGTCCGCCCGCGCCTACCGTTTCACCGTGGCCGCGGCGGCGTTGGGTGGCGGCGTGACCGGCGGTGCCGCGTGCAGCCGGTACCCCGCCGGCGGCTCGGCGCCGAGCAGGTACCGGACGAAGTAGTCCCAGCGGCGCCGGATCATGTAGGGCTCGCCGCCGAAGCCGTGACGCCGGTTGGGCAGCGGCAGGACATCGACGTCCTTGTTGGCCGCGACGAGCGCGTCGACGAGGGCGAGCGAGTTGTCGGGCGGCACGTTGTCGTCGGCCGTTCCGTAGGCGATGAGCAGGTGCCCCTTGAGCGCGGCCGCGCGCAGTTCGTTGGCCTGCGGGTCGTAGTTGGTCGTGCCGTCGGCGCGGCGCACCAGCAGCCCCGTCCACTTCTCCCCCCAGTCATCCTCGTACAGCCGGTTGTCGTGGTTGCCGGCCTCGCTCACGCCCACCTTGAAGAAGTCCGGGAAGCGGAGCATCGCCGACGCCGTGGCGTAGCCGCCCCCCGAGTGCCCCCAGATGCCGACGTGCGACGAGTCGACCCACGCGTAGCGCGCCGCGAGCTGGCGTACCGCGGCCACCTGGTCGGGGATGCCGTTGTCGCCCATGTCGGCCGCGTACGCCGCGTGGAAGGTCTTGGATCGGAGGGGGGTGCCTAACGCGTCGAGCTGGACGACGATGAAGCCCAGCTCGGCCATCGCCCGCGCGTCGCCGCGCACGGGCGAGAAGCTGCGGCTGCCAACCGAGCCGACCTGCGGCCCGGGGTAGACGTTCACGACGACCGGGTATCGTCGGGTCGAATCGAACGCGGTCGGCCGGTAGAGCAGACCGTACAGGTCCGTGTGCCCATCGCGCGCCTTCGTCGTGAACGGAACCGGCGGCGTCCACCCGGTCGCGACGAGGCGCGACACGTCGCCGTGCGCGAGGGTGGCCGTGACGCGCCCCGTCGCCGCGTCGCGCAGCACGACCACCGGCGGTACCTCGGGGCGCGAGTAGCTGTCAACGACGTTGCGCCCGTCGGGCGAGAGCGAGACCTCGTGGTCGGCGTCTTCGGGCGTGAGCAGCCGCGCGCCCGCGCGATCGAGGGACGCGCGGTACAGGTGGCGGAAGTACGGATCGCCCCCCGCCTCGCGCCCGACCGCGGTGAACAGCACCGAGCGGCCGCGCTCGTCGACCGCGAGCACCTGCGCGACGTCGCCCGCGCCGGTGGTGACCTGTCGCTTGAGGCGCCCGCTGGTCAGGTCGTACAGGTAGAGCTGCCCCCAGTCGTCGCGCTCGGAGAACCAGAGCACCTCACCCGTGCCCCACAGCACGCGCCAGTTGGGCCGATCCGTGACGACGTCGTACCCCGATTCGAAGAACGTCGGCGTCGTTTCGTCGACCACGTCGCGCACAGCGCCGGTCGCGGCGTCGGCCACGCGCAGCGTCGCGCGCTTGTGGTCGCGCGACGTCGACACGAAGGCGAGACGCGACGCGTCCGGGCTCCACTCGACGTCGACCCAGGCATCGCCGCAGACCACGTGATCGCAGAGCGTGGATCGGTGCGGATCGGGGGGAAGCTGCAGCGGCACGACGTGCGACGTCGTGCCGGAGAGATCGATGACGACGCGGCGGATCGTGCTGATCGCGCTGTCGCCGACGAACGGGTACTTCCACGCCTCGAGCCGCGGGTGCCCGACGCGCGGCGCCGTCGAGGTGCGCACGAGGTAGAAGTCGCCGACCGCGCGGTCGTCCTGCTGGAACGTCGCGATCTTCTTCGAATCGGGCGACCAGCGCACGACGGCGCGCCCGCTCCGCACCCAGCCGGCGTTGTCGGTCGCATAGCCATAGTTCTTCGTGCCGTCGGTCGTCAGCTGCTGCTCGCGCCCGCCGTCGGCGTCGCGCACCCACAGATTGTCGTCGCGCACGAACGCGACCCGGCGGCCGTCGGGCGAGACGGCCATGTCGCGCACCTCGGGCGACGCGGCGGCGGCCCGGAGCAGTGTGCGGAGCGTGGCGGTATCGCTCACTGGCGCCGGCGTCGGATGCGCGGGATCGACGACGACGTAGCCGCCCGCGAAGGCGTTGGCCAGCGTCGCCGTCGTTGCGGGGCGGAACAGCAGCCGCCCGTCGGGAAGCCACGCCGGGCGGCCGGGAAGCGACACGAGCGGGCGGACGTTCCACGCCATGTACCGCTCGGCGCGCGCGTAGTCGCTGTCGGCAAGGGCGCGTGTCGCGGACGGCGCCGCCGGCTGCGCTGCGGCGGAGGGCACGCGGGAAGACGCGGCGAGGGCGGCGACGGCGCCCGCCGCGACGAGGTCGCGGACGGACGCGTGCGTGAGACGGCGAGGCATGAGACGGGGCCGGAGAGACGTGCCAGACGGGTCGCGCAGGTCTGGCGCAGCCCGGAAGCTACGCGATCGTACGGGCGAGGTCGGTGTTGCGCTGCGCCGCGCGGTCCGCGGCGCGGTCCGCGGCGCTCGTGGTGGATTGCGCCAGCGACCGGCCCGCGTAGGATCCGGAATCGTCGTCTTGCCGCGCGCCTCCCCTCTCCCTCGCCCGATGTCGTCTGCTGCCTGCCGTTGCCGGACCGCGCGCACCACCCAGGCGCTCTCCGTGTTCACGCTCGTTGCCCTCACGCTGCCGATGGCGGCGCGGCCTGCCGCATCGCAGGGGCCCGCATCTGCGACCCCGGGACCCGCCGTCGCGCGCGCGATCGCGCCGGCGGCCGACACGGCCCGCCCGCGCACCCACCGCCTCATGCCATCGCCGACGACGGTCGCATGGGGCTACTACGACGCGCGCGCGACGCCGGTCCTGCACGTCCGCTCGGGCGACACGGTCGTCGTCGGCACGCTCATCACGTCGAGCCCCGACCGTCTGGAACGCGCGGGGGTCGCGCCGGCGGACGTCGAACCGGCGCTCCGCGCGATTTATGCGCAGGTCACGAACAAGGGACCGGGCGGCCACATCCTCACCGGCCCGATCTACGTCGACGGCGCGGAGCCGGGCGACGTGCTCGAGGTGCACATCGACCGCATCGCGCTCGCGATCCCGTACGCATACAACGCGTTCGGCCCGGGAAGCGGGTTCCTTCCCGAGGACTTCGGCTACGCGCGGATGAAGATCATCCCGCTCGACGCGGCGGCGGGCGTCGCGCACTTCGCCCCGGGGATCGACGTCCCGTTGCGACCATTCTTCGGCTCGATCGGCGTCGCGCCGCCGCCGAGCATGGGGCGACTCAACTCGGCGCCCCCGGGCATCCATGCGGGGAACCTCGACAACAAGTACTTCGTCGCGGGCACGACGCTCTCGATCCCGGTCCACGCCCCCGGAGCCCTTCTCGAGATCGGTGACGGACACGCGGGGCAGGGCAACGGCGAGGTCGACATCACCGCCCTCGAAACGTCGCTCGTCGGGACGTTCCGGCTCGTCCTGCGCAAGGATCGTCACCTGACGTGGCCGCGCGGCGAGACGCCGACGCACTGGATCACGATGGGCACCGACACCAGCTTGGTCCGCGCGACCAAGACGGCGGTGCGAGAGGCGGTGAGCTTCTTGATGACCGAGAAGGGGTTGTCGCACGACGACGCGTACATGCTGGCGAGCGTGGCGGCGGACGTGGAGGTGACGGAGCTGGTGGATGGGAACGTGGGGGTACATGTCCTGATTCCGAAGGACATTTTTCGGGGGAGGTGAATGGAGGGAGGGGGTGCGTGGCACGGGGAGCGGTCCCGCTCGATCCGTCCCGCCGTACCCGTCGTCGTTGTTAGGCGGGTGAGGGGAATCGGAAGAGGCTGGTTGGCGGGGGCGGGCGGGACTGATGGGTCGAAGACCCGGTGGTGCAGACTCGGATACGGCGACGGGTGGAGCGGGACGTTGCGGGGCGTGTACGTCGGACGACGCAGCGGGACGTGCGAGATGGCGCGGGACAGGAACCGCGGACGGAGAGGGGCGCGGACGAAGACCCGCGGAACGGAACGCGCGGCCGGTCGGGGCCTCAGGGCGACACGGGACCCGCGCGGGCGTGCACGGGACGGGCGCGACGGACAGGGCGCGGCAGGGGAGGGCGCGACGGGAAGGGCGAGACGGACGAAGCGGGACGGACGCAGCGGGACGGATGACGCGGGGGCGGAACGGGACCCGCGACACAGATAAGGCGGAGGGCGGAACGGATCGGGCGACC
>DASWUT010000175.1:0-3031 GCA_036401455.1 Gemmatirosa sp.
GGTCGCCGAGCTGTTAGGCGAGCCGCTCGATGCGATGCTGGTGGTGGGTGGGTACAATTCGAGCAACACGATGTCGCTGGCGGCGCTGTGTGCGTCGCGCGTGCCAACGTACCACATCGAGAGTCCGGAGGCGGTGGATCCCGTGCGCGGGGCGGTCCGCTACCGGCCAGCGGGCGCGGCGGCGGGCGCGCCCGCGGCAGAGGCGGAGGCGGTCGGATGGTTGCCCGCGGGGCCGGTGCGCGTGGGATTGACGGCGGGCGCGAGCACGCCGAACAGCAAGATCGGCGAGACGGTGGCACGGCTCCTCGCGATGCGTGGCGTACGCGCGGAGGCGGTGCTCGCGGAGGCGGACGCGGCGTTAGCCGCGTGACGCGGCGGCACGCGAGATCATCCGCGCGGTGACGCGCGCGGGGTGCGTCGGGTCTGCAGTGGCGTACGGCGCATTATTGTCATTTGTTGTCGTGTGATCGCCACGCCACGTGCGTGGCGGCACGCACCCTGCAAAAGACGCGGTCGTACGTCAAACCGATGTGCGAGCCGCGCAGGCCGAGAGTACGAGTAGGGTTGGAATGCGCGCGCGGCCGACGTACATTGGGCCCCGTTCGCCGGCCGTTCGGTACTGAACGGTTCATCGCGGTCGCAGCACTCACGTCATGCCAGGAGGCTTCGTGTCTCGCCGAAATTCCCTGTGGTTTGCTGGTGTTTCCCTCGTCGTCGTGTCGGCGGCCGCCGCGACGCATGCGGATGCCCAGACTCGCTCTGATCGTCGCGTTCGTCGCACGGGCAAGCAGCAGCCCGCGCCCGCGCCGCGCACCGACACCGTCACCGTGACGCGGTCCGACACGGTCCGTGTGCGTGACACCGTGTTCGTCGATCGTCCGCTGCCGGCCCCGCCGCCGCGCGTCGATACCGTTCGCCTTGCCCCGCCGCCTCCGCCCGCGCGCCTCGGCTACTTCGGCGTCGTCGGTGGCGTTGCGCTCCCGCTCTCGAAGACGAAGGATGGAACGGGCAGCAATGGCGTCGGCTACACGGTCGGGCCGTCGGTGTTCGGCTTCATCGGCGCCAACTCCCGCAGCGGCGTGCTCGGTCTGCGCCTCGACGGTGGCTACACGCTGCTGCGCGGCCAGAACATCGGCGGTGGCTACAGCGTGCACTCGAACGACGGCCTCAATCAGTCCACGCCGGACCTCGCCATCTACCAGGGGACGCTCGACGGCGTGATCCGCGCGCCGTTCGGCCGCGACTCGACCGGCGCCGACCACGGTGGCTTCTACATCTTCGGCGGCGGCGGTGTGGCCCACGTCCGCAGCTTCCTGCAGAGCGACGTCGCGCCCAACATCGAGCAGAACCTCACGCGCGCGCTGATCCAGGGCGGCGCAGGCCTCGAGCTCGGCGCGCTGGGCGCCGGCAAGATCTTCGCCGAGGGCCGCTTCGTCTACATCTTCACCCCGGGCCAGAAGATCACGATGGTCCCGATCGGCCTCGGCGTCCGCTTCTAAACCACGCCGCCGCGTCGCGGGGCCACAGGCCCCGCACGCGACCGCAGGACGCGCGACGACTGCACGCTCCACTACAGCGAGAACCGCCCGCGGCGACCACCATCGCCGCGGGCGGTTCTCGTTCGCCCGCCACCTTCACCCGCTCGAGCCCGACCGCCCGTGACCGCTCCAACCCTTCTCGCTGCGACCGACGCGCCGGGTACGGCGGACACCGCGCCGACCGACCTCGCCGCGCTCCTCGCCGACGTGCGCGGGTTCCTCCACGACCGCGTCCGCCCGATCGAACGGCAGCTGACGGCACAGGAATTCAGGACACTCCTCCCCGAACTCGGCGCGCTGCGGCGCGAAGCCCGAGCGCGGGGCCTCTGGACCCCGTTCCTGCCGCCGGCACTCGGCGGACGCGGCCTCACGCTCGCCCAGTACGCGGAGGTGAGCGCGGTGCTGGGCGAGAGTCCGGTTGGGCACTATCTGCTCAACTGTCAGGCGCCCGACGTCGGCAACATGGAGCTGCTGCTCGCGCACGGCACGCCCGCCCAACGCGAGCGCTGGTTGCGTCCACTCGTCGACGGCGAGCTGCGCAGCTGTTTCTCGATGACGGAGCCCGAGTACCCCGGGAGCAACCCCGTCTGGATGGGCACGCGCGCGGTCCGCGACGGCGACGAATATGTGATCACCGGACATAAATGGTTTACCTCGAGCGCGGATGGGGCGGCGTTCGCGATCGTGATGGCGGTGACCGACCCGGACGCGCCACCGCATCGACGCGCGTCGATGTTCGTCGTGCCAATGGACACGCCGGGGCTCACGCACGTTCGGAACGTGCGCATCATGGGCGAGGCCGGGAGCGACTGGGCGAGCCACGCCGAACTGCGGTACGAGAACGTCCGCGTCTCCATTGCCGAGCGGCTCGGCGCGGAAGGGGCCGGCTTCGCGCTCGCCCAGGAGCGACTCGGCCCGGGGCGTATCCACCACTGCATGCGCTGGATCGGCATCTGCGAACGCGCGTTCGACCTGATGTGTGCGCGCGCGGCGACGCGTGAGCTCGCACCGGGCCGACCGCTCGGACTGAGCGACACCGTGCAGGGGTGGATCGCCGACAGTCGCGCCGAGATCGACGCGGCGCGCCTGTACGTACTCGACACGGCGCGCCGTATCGACGCGGAGGGCGCCACGGCCGCACGCGATGCGATTTCGGCGATCAAGTTCTACGTCGCCGGGGTTCTGCAGCGCGTCCTCGACCGCGCCATCCAGACGCACGGCGCGCTGGGCACGACGGATGATACGCCGCTCGCCTACTGGTATCGGCACGAGCGCGGCGCACGGATCTACGACGGCGCCGACGAGGTGCACAAGGCGAGTCTCGCGCGTCGCATCCTCAAGCGGTACGGAATGGAGTCGCGCGGGTGACCCGGCCGGCGCCAGCGGACCCCGACGCGCCTCGGGCGGTGCGCGCCGGCGAGGAACTCGACGCCGGCGGTCTGGCTGCGTTCCTCACCGCGCACCTCCCCGAGCTGGCCGGTGTCGACGCCGGC
>DASWUT010000176.1:0-2314 GCA_036401455.1 Gemmatirosa sp.
CCCCCGCTCGCCAACGCCAGCCGTCGTCCGGGCGAGTGGCAGGCGTACGACGTGATCTGGACCGCGCCGACCTTCAACGCCGACAGCTCGCTCAAGTCGCCCGCGTACGTGACCGTGTTCCACAACGGGGTGCTCGTCCAGGACCACGTCGCGCTCAAGGGGCAGACGCTCTACGTCGGCCGGCCGTCGTACACGGCGCACGGGCCGTCGCCGATCAAGCTGCAGGCGCACGGCGACCCGAGCCCGCCGGACAGCTTCCGCAACATGTGGGTGCGCGAGCTGCCCGCCACGCCGCAGGTCGCCGTACCCTGAACCGGGCACCCTGAGCCCGGCGGTCAGGCGTCGCCGGCCAGCCGCGGCAGCGCCTCGCCATCCACGCGCATGATGCGCCACTCGGTCATCATGCGCGCGCCGAGCGCTTCGTAGAAGCCGATCGCCGGCGCGTTCCAGTCGAGCACGCTCCACTCGAACCGTCCGCACCCGCGCGCGACCGCCACGCGCGCGAGGTGCGTGAGCAGCGCCCGCCCCACGCCGCGCCCGCGCGCGGCCGGGCGCACGAACAGGTCCTCGAGGTACAGCCCGCGGCGCGCTTCCCACGTCGAGTAGTTGTGGAACCAGAGCGCGAACCCCTGCGGCGCGCCGTCCACCTCGGCGATCACCACCTCCGCCTGCGCCGGCTCGCCGCTCGCGGGTGGCGGAAAGAGCGACGCGCGGAGCGCCTCCTCGGTCGCGCGGCACTCGTCGAGCGCGCGCTCGTACTCGGCCAGCTCACGCACGAGGGCACGGATGAGCGGAACGTCGTCGGCCGTCGCGGGGCGGATCGCGACGCCGGCCGGCAGGGCGGGTGTGGTAGCCATGCGTGCAAGCTATGCCCGCACCTCCGGCCGCCTGTGGGGTACTCACGTCGCACCCGCAGCGATCGCCCACGGTCGCGCGTACCGCGAACGGAGCCCACGTGGGCACGCGCCCCTTCGGCACGCGCCGGCGTATCCCTCTGCTCCGCGCTCCCCTTCCTTCGCTTCATGTCTCGTTTTGCACGCATTGGTGCGCTGACCGCGGCCGCCGCGCTCGCGACCGCGCCCCTGACGCTCGCGCCCGTCGCGGCCCGTGCGCAGGCCGCGGCCGACGCCGTCCCCGCGCCCGCCCCCGCGCTGCCGCTCAAGCACGCGCCGCAGCCCACGACGGCCGCCATCACGGCCGCCGACCTCATGACCCGCCTCTACATCTTCGCCGACGACTCCATGATGGGGCGCGAGGCGGGGACGCTCGGGAACGTCAAGGGCACCGACTACATCGCGAGCGAGGTGCGCCGCTTCGGCCTCAAGCCGGCGGGAGAGAACGGCACGTACTTCCAGACGCTGCCCTTCAAGACCCGTTCGATCGATCCGACGTCGGCGATCGCCCTCGGTGGGACGGGCGCGCCGGCACGACTCGTCGCGGGCACCGACTGGGCCGCGGCGAGCAACAAGAGCGTCTCGCTCCACGACATGCCCGTCGTCTACGGCGGCACGCTCGGCGACTCGGCGTCGATGATCGCGGCCGACCAGACGGCCGGGAAGCTCGTCGTGTTTCGGTTCGGCAATCCGCGCGCGGCGTCGGTGCTGCGGCGCGGCTTCGGCGCGCTGTACCCCAAGGCCGCCGCGGTGGCGATCTTCGGCGAGGTGCTCGACCAGAACCGGGTCGTCTCGCGCTTCGCGCGGCCGCAGCAGTTCGTCGACGACCCGTCGAAGAGCACGGGCCAGCCCGACGGGCCGACGACGCTGATCGTGACCGCGACCGCGGCCGGGCAGATGTTCACCGCGCCGCTCGAGGGGCTCGCGCCCGGAACGCCGGGGCGCCCGGCCACGCTCGACCTCAAGCTCTCAATCGTGCCCGTGCCGTTCCCGGCGCGCAACGTCGTCGCGATCCTCCCCGGGCGTGATCCTGCGCTCGCCGGCGAGTACGTCGCGATCGGCGGGCACAACGACCACATCGGGATGACCGCCCGCGCGGTCGACCACGACTCGATCCGCATCTTCAACCACCTCGTCCGCCCCGAGGGCGCCGAGGACCAGGGGAAGGAAGCGACGCCCGAGCAGCAGGCGCGCGTGAACGCGATGCTCGCCGACTACCGCAAGGCGCACCCGGGCTCGATGCGTGCCGACAGCATCAGCAACGGCGCCGACGACGACGGCTCGGGCTCGGTGAGCGTGCTCGAGGTCGCCGAGAAGTTCGCCTCGCTCAAGGGCGACGCGCGCCCGCGCCGCTCGATCCTCTTCGTCTGGCACGTCGGCGAGGAGAAGGGGCTGTTGGGCAGCGAGTACTACACCGACAA
>DASWUT010000177.1:0-6257 GCA_036401455.1 Gemmatirosa sp.
AGGGTTCTTCACCGGCGACATCGACCTGGACGCGGTGCAGCACGCGGTCGTCCGGCTGCGCGGCCGCTTCGTCGTCGCCCCACGCCCGGAGCGCTCCCTCCTCGCCCGCGTGCGCGGCGCGCTCGCCCCGCGCGGCTACGCCTTCGTCGAGTACGTGAACGCAGAGCGCACCGCCCCCAACGGCGCGCGGTACTGGCTGCCCGCGACCCAACGCATCGAACTGCAGGCGACCGCGCCCGTGCTCGGCGACGTGCGCGCGATCGTGCGCATCGTCTCGCGCTTCCGCGACGTCGCGATCGATGACACGACGCTCACGCCGGCCGAGCTCGCCGCCAATGCGGACTCGCTCCTGCCGATCGCCCCGCGGCGCCTCACGCTCGCCCGCGGCGACTCGCTCGGCCGCTATGCGGGGTGGCACGCGCCGATCGGCGCGGCATCCGGCGAGGCGCACGCGAACGACTTCGACGACCTCACGCCCGGCATCGGGCAGGTGCACGGGCCGCCGACCACGGGGCTGTTCTACCCGCGCATCTCGGACTTCGCCCACTTCAACCGTGTCGAGGGCGTCTACGCCGGGCTCGGCGAGCGCGTCCGCTTCCGCGACGCGGCCCCGGGGCTCACGCTCGCGGGCACGGCGGGGTACGCGTTCCGGGAACGCACGGTGCGCGGTCGGCTCGAAGCCGAACAGCGACTCGGTGCCAACGCCGGCCGCGCGCCAGAAGAAGGAGCGCCGGGCGCGCTCGACGCGCAGCCGAACGGCGCGTCGTGGGCGGTCGTCGCCCGCGCGGGTCGCACGCTCGACATCACCAACGACTTCCGCACCCCGTTCGACTCGGGCTCCTCGCTCGGCGCGATCCTCGGCGCGGACGAGTACGACTACGTCGACCGCCGGTTCGCGACGGTGGGCGTCGCGCATGCGACGGACGCCCGGGCCCTGATCTTTCGTGCGGACGTCGGGGTGGCCGACGACCGCGGCGACAGCAGCCGGTTCGTCCATCCGCTGTTCACGCGTCGCACGATCTATCGCCCCAACCGCGGCGTCGACGAGGGCCGATACGTGCGCACGTCGGCCACCCTCGAATGGCACCCCGACGTCGCCGCCGAGTTCGTCCGCCCCGGGCTCGGCGCCCGACTGTATGGGGAGAACGGTGAGGGGCAGCTGCGCTACACGCGCGTCGAGGGGCGCCTGACCGGCCGGCGCGACCTGCTCGACGGCACGGCCGGCCACTTCCTCGGGATCCCGACGTCGGGCAGCACGCTCGCGCTGGTGGGACGCGTGGACGCGGGCGTCGTGCTCGCTCCGTCCGACCGCGGCCCGCCGCCGCAACAGCTCTTCGAGCTCGGCAACGCCCAGGGCCTGCTCGGCTACGGATACAAGGAGTTCGCCGGCGACCGCGCCGCGTCGGCCCGCTCGGCGCTCCTGCTGACGGGACCGTTCTTCCGCACGCCGATCCGGGTACGGCGCTTCCTCCTGCCCGCGGTCGCCCCGGGACTCGCCGCGACCCTCCAGCTGGGCTACGCCGACGCGTCCAACGCTGCCGCGCTCGGCAGCATCGCGCGACTCGGCTTTCGCAACGACACCGTCAGCGCGACGGGCGCGCCGGTGTTCGCCTCGCGCCCGACTGACGGCGTGCGGGCGAGCGTGAGCGCGGGGGTGACGCTCTTTGGTGGGGCGATCTTCGGCGGCGTGGCGCGGGCGGTCGACACCCACGCCGACCGTCCGCGCGGCTACCGCGGCGTGCTGACGTTCAGCCAGCCACTGTGAGACCGTGGCTGCGCCCGTCCGCCCTCACCCGGCCTTCGCGACCGCGTCCTTCAGCTTCGCATACTCGCCCTCGTCGAGGGCGTTGAACTTGAGGTCGCGGTACTTCACCGTGCCGTCCTTGCCGATCACGAACACCGTGCGCTGCGACAGCGGCATGCTGCCCATCCGGGATCCGTACGCGCTGACCGCGGTGAGCGCGGTGTCGGAGACGAGCGCGAAGGGAAAGTTGGACTCCTTGGACCACGACGCGTGCGACGCGACGCCGTCAGCCGAGATCGGGACGACGACCACGTCCTTCCCCACGCGGCTACCGAACAGCGACGTGTACTCGTCGCGGAACTTGGTCAGCTCGGCCGTGCAGCCGCCGGTGCGGTCCTTCGGGTAGAAGGCGAGCACGACGACCTTGCCGCGCATCGCCGACAGCGTGAACGGCGCCGATGCCCCGGTCCTGGGGTCGACGGAGGCGAGCGTGAAGTCGGGCGCGACCTGCCCGACGTCGGGCGGGGCGGACGCGGTCGGCGCGGCAACGTCCGCGGCCACGCCGGCGGCGGCCGTGGTTTGAGCTCGGGCCGCGGTCGCGGTGACGAGCAGGGTACCGACGACGAGAAGGGCAGCGCGCATGGGGGGGGCGGTGGACGGTGGGGAGCGGCAAACGCGCGAGGGAGCCACGCGCGGGGCGAACTCTACACCGGTACCCCGGAGTTTCCGAACGGCGCCGCTGCTACTCCTCTCGCCCCTCCCACCTGTCGGCTCCATGCCACACGATGCTGCGAAAGGGCCCCACCACGATCCCCCGGCGCCGCATGCGCGCAAACACGCCCGCGGGGCTCCACTCTCCGTCGCGGACGAAGTGCACGCCCGCGTCCCGGAGCGCGGTCAGCAAATGGGCTTCCTCCGATTCGTCGTGCACGTCGTAGACGAACTCGTGCGCCAGCGGGTCGGCGTGGAAGCCGAGCGCGACGAGCGTCGCCCTCAGCGGCTGGCCGTCGGCGTGGCTGCTGGCGTGAACGCGGATGACGGCGCCGTCCGCGACGGACACAAAGGGCGGGGGCGCGTGCGCCTGCATGCTCAACACACGGAGACGTGGATCGAGGAACGACGGCCGGACCGTCGGGGCTGGACTGTCGGGGATCTGGCGTCAGTGCGTGAGCGTGCGGCGCCCCATCGCCGCTGGGGGCGTGGCGCGGCCGGCGACTCCGGCGAGCACCAGCAGAGTCAGCAAGTACGGCACCGCCAGGAAGAGCTGGTACGGCAGCGACCACCCCATCGCCTGAAACACGTACTGCAGCGCCCCCGACGCGCCGAACAGCAGCGCCGCCGCGGCCACACCGAGCGGCTGCCAACGGCCGAGTACGACGACGGCGATCGCGATGAAGCCGCGCCCCGCGCTCATCCCTTCGACGAAGGTGCCGGCCTGGGCGACGACGAGCGTCGCGCCCGCGATCCCGCCCAACACGCCGCCGAGCAGCACGGCCGCGGCCTGGATCCGCCGCGGGCGGAGCCCCGCCGCGGCTGCCGCGTCCGGACGCTCGCCCACCGCGCGCAGGGCGAGTCCGGCGTGCGTGCGCCGCAGCCCCCACGCGAGGGCGGGGGCGAGCAGGTAGAGCGCGTACGTCACCGGCGGCTGCGCGAACAGCGCGCGCCCGACGATCGGCAACGCCGCGAGTCCGGGGACCGCGAGCGGCCCCGACGTTGGCGTCGTCAGCGCGGCCCCCGCGTCGCCGTACGCGACCCGGTAGAGCGTGCCGGTAACGCCGAGCGCGGCGAGCGTGACTGCGGTGCCGGTAATGATCTGGTCGGTTCGAAGCCAGACGGCGAAGAGGGCGAACAGCGCCGCAGTGGCGAGCCCGGCCAGCGCACCCGCCGCGAAGCCGAGCGTCGTGCCCGCCGCGCCGGGCGCGAACCCCGCGCCGACGAGTGCGCCGAACGCGCCCGCGACGATGATCCCTTCGAGTCCGATGTTGATGATCCCCGCGCGTTCGACGAGCGTCTCGCCGAGCGCGGCGAAGGCGAGCGGCGTCGCGGTGCGGACCGTCGCTTCGAGGAAGCTGCCGAGCGCGCCCGTGGCCCCGCTCACGACCGCCCCCATCACGGCGCCCCGCTCACGCGCCCGCCTCGGCCGACCGGCGCCGGCGCGTCTCGACGGCGAGGACGACGAGAACGAGCGACGCCTCGATGACGCCGGCGACTGTCGCGGGGACGCCGGCATCGCGCTGCATCGCGCTCGCCCCAGCTTCGAGCGCGCCGAAGAGCGTGCCCGTCGCGAGCACGCCGAGCGGGTGCAGCCCCGCCAGCAGGGCGACCGCGACCGCCGTGTAGCCGTACCCAGGCGAGAAGTTGTCGTAGAGTGCGAACGTCACCCCGGTCACCTCGACCGCGCCGGCGAGACCGGCGAGCGCGCCGCTCACGAGGAAGGCGCGCGTCGTCACGCGCGACACGTCGATCCGTCCCGCACTCGTCGCCGCGGCGGGGTTGAGGCCGACCGCGCGCAGGCGGAAGCCGGCCCACGTCGCGCGGAGCGTCCACCAGAGCGCCGCCGCCGCGGCCACGGCGAGGGCGAGCCCGGCATGCAGGCGCGAGTCGGGAACGAGGAGCGGCAGGCGGCCGCCGGGCGCGAGCGTCGCCGACTGCGGGTACACGTGCGTCGGCTCCTGCAACGGTCCGCGGACGAGCCACCCCACCGCGTACAGCGCGACGAAGTTCAGCATGATCGTGCTGATGACCTCGAGCACGCCGAAGCGCGCGCGCAGCTCCGCCGCAATCCCCGCCCAGCACGCGCCCGCCACCGCCCCGGCGACGAGCGCCGCGACGACGGTCGCGCCACCCAGCACGGGCGCGAGCGCGAGGCCGACGGTCGCCGCCGCCGCCGCTCCGACGAGCAGCTGCCCCTCGGCACCGAGGTTGAGCACGCCTGCGCGGAAGGCGACGGCCACCGCGAGCCCCGCCAGGATCAGCGGCGTCGCGCGGACGAGGGTGGCAGAAACGACCGCGTCCGTCGACCCGAACGCGCCCTGCCAGAACGCGGCGAGCGCCTGCGAAAGGGCCGCGCTCACCGGCGCGCCACTACCACGTGCCAGCTACCACGTGCCAGCTACCACGGGCAGCTGCCGTCGGGGTTCGCGAATGGAAGGCGCCGCTCGCGCTCCGCCGCCGCGGCGCGGAGCACGGCGTCCCGCAGCCGCCCGACCGACGGCTCGGCCAGCTCCGGGCGCCACGGGCCACCGAGGAGGGGCTGCGCGGTCCAGCCCCACCACGCGCCGCCGATCGCGGCCGACCGCAGCGCGCGGGCGCGGACGTAGCCCCGGGCGCGGGCGTCGGCGGTGAGCCACAGCAGCCGCGCCTGCCACGCCGTCGGCGCGCCGCCGCCGGCCCCGGTCTGGCACCCGTTCCGCCCCTGGTCCGCCGCACGCGGCCACGTCGTCCCATCGAGCGTCGTGAGCCCACCCGGGATCCCCGCGCTCCGCAACGTGCCCTCGGCGTTCCACGCCGGGGTCGCCCGCAGCACGTCGCCGACGATCGCCAGCGGGGTGCGCGTGCCGGCGCGGCCGAAGCGGGCGAGGTACCACTCCCGCGCCGACGACGGCACGAGCGTCATCCCCGCGAGCACGTCGACGAGCGCCTCGGCGGTGCCGTCGCCGGGGTCCGGCGCGCGCACGCCGGCGTACCCGACGAGCAGGGGGTCCTGCACTGCGCTCAGCATGCCGTCGCTCCGCCCCTCGCGCGCGAGCGCGGCCGCGACGAAGAAGTCGGTCCCGCGCGCCAACAGCTCCGCCGGCCGGTCGTCGTCGCCGCGCTGCCCGGGGGGCGGCGCGCCGAGCGCGGTGCCGAGCGCGCCGGGCGGAACGGTCGTGTGCACGCCGGCCATCACGCGCACGGCGTCGGCCAGCGTGCGCACGCCGGCCGTGTCGCGCGGCCAGCCGATTCGGAACGGGCGCCGCCCGCGCGTCACGTCGATCCGGGTCGCGCGGTCGGTGAGGTAAACGCCGCGCACGCCGAGCGCGCCCCACGCGGTCTGCCAGTCGAGGTCGTGCGTCAGCTCGTGGGTGAGCGTGCCCGCCGCGGTGAGCGGCGGCAGGTAGACGGTGTGCCGCGCCGGGTCGTGCAGGGCGAGCGCCTGGTCGTGCCGCGGGCTGTCGCCGATGCGGATCGCGAGGCCGTCGAGCGCGAGCTCCGGGAGCACGCTCCGCAGGTTGGCCGTCGCCGCGCTCAGCCGGCCGGCCATGTACGGTCCCCAGCCCGGTGGCAGACCGGGCTCGACGCTCACGTCGCGCACGCCGTCGCGCCACTTGAGCGCGGCGACGGCGACCGCGCCGTCGTGCACCGCGTCGGGGGTCAGGAACGCCGGCGCGTCCTGGGCCGTGGTACGCGCCGCGACGGCCGCAGCGGCCACCGCCCGCGCGAGCGGCGCACGCGCCGGGTCCCCCACGGACAGCGCCGCGCGCGCGCGCGTCCATTCGGCGACGAGGGCCTCGTCGGTACGGGCGCGCGCGAC
>DASWUT010000178.1:0-11523 GCA_036401455.1 Gemmatirosa sp.
CCGCGATCGTGATCGCGAGGAAGATCGGGCGCGAGTAGCGCCGCTGGAGGAGCTGCGCGTGGACGTGGGCGCCACCGGCCGCATGTGCCTGGGCGCGCCCTTCGTCGAGCGAGGCGGCGATCGCGCCGAGTTCGGCGTCCGCCCCGGCAGCGCCGCCCTCGCCGACCCGCGCGAGCACCTGCCGCGCTTCCGCAAGGCGCCCCTGCTTGGCAAGCCAGCGCGGGCTCTCGGGGATGAGAAAGAGGAGTGCGAAGAATACCGCGGCCGGAACTGCCTGCACGCCGAGCATCCAGCGCCACGCCGTGTCGGCCGGCACGGCACGCCCGATCGCGTGGCAGGCGATGAAGCCGAGGATTCCCGCGAGCACGAGCGTGGCGGACGAGCCACCGTGCATCGAGAAACCGAGCGCCGTGAGCCCGAGCGAAAGCGCCGCCCCGAGCCCGCCGACCGCCAGCAGCGGCCGACGTCCGAAGCGGTCGATGATGAACAGCGCGACGATCGTGAACACGAGGTTCGTCCCGCCGACCGCGACGGACTGGGCGAGCGATGACTCCTTCCCCGCGCCGGCCTGCTGAAAGACGCGAGGCGCGTAGTAGAGGATCGCGTTGATGCCCGAGAGCTGGTTGAACACGGCGATGGTCATCGCTAGCCCGATCGGGCGCGAGTAGCGCCGTTGGAAGAGCCGGGCGTGGACGTGGGCGCCGCCGGCCGCATGCGCCTGTGCGCGGCCTTCGTCGAGCGAGTCGGTGATCGCGGCGAGCTCCGCGTCCGCCCCGGCCGCGCCGCCCTCGCCGACGCGGGCGAGCACGCGCCGGGCTTCGTCGAGGCGCCCCTCCTTGGCGAGCCAGCGTGGGCTCTCGGGGATGAGAAACAGCAGTCCGAAGAAGACCGCCGCCGGGAATGCCTGGACCCCGAGCATCCACCGCCACGCCGACGCGGCCGGCATCGCGCGCGCAATGACGAGGTTCGAGCAGAAGGCGATCAGGATCCCCGCGACGATGTTGAGCTGGTTGAGCGCGACCAGGCGACCGCGCAGCCGCGCCGGCGCGATCTCGGCGATGTAGAGCGGCGCGACCACCGACGCCCCGCCGACGCCGAGGCCGCCGAGGAAGCGGAACGCAACGAAGACGGGCAGGCTCGCCGCCATCGCGCTGCCGACGGCGGCGACGAGGAAGAAGAGCGCGAGTACGAAGAGCACGCGCCGGCGCCCGAGCCGCTCGGCCGGCGGCCCGGCCGTGAACGCGCCGACAATCGTCCCGATCAGCGCGGCCGTGACGGCGAATCCGAGGCCGGCGGCGTCGAGGGCGAAGACGCGCTGCAGCGCGTCCGTCGTGCCCGAGATCACGGCCGTGTCGAAGCCGAACAGCAGCCCGCCCAGGGCGGCGACGAGCGCGCTGAAGACGACGGAAGTCCTGGAGGTCACGGCCGGGGCGCGGAACGGGGGGAGGTCAGCATGGCGGGTCGGTGCCGGTCGGCTCCAGCACTCGAAACGTCCGAAGCGGTTCGAGCGTGCATGAACGGCTCTGCAAACGTTTGCAACAATCTGAGCATGGAACAAATCGTGTCAAGCCCTCGTCGAATCGGGTCGCCAACGCTTGCGACTGCCCGGCGACGCGTGAGCCGGCGCGCGGCGGGATGTCACGCCGGTGCCACGGTCTCTTACCTCGTTCCTCAGCCGTTCGTCGCGATACGCGCCCGACGGCCGACCTGCTCGGTGACGTGAGCGTCACGCACGTGAAGCGCGGCGGGTGCCCAACGCGCACCGTGCGCTTGCCCCCAGCTCGCCGCAGCGCCCATAGTGCTGACATGGCATGGCGGTCTGCGGGGACCGCGCACAGTACGCGGCACCCCGAGCTCGGTCGAAGGCAACCACGTACGCGTAGTCAGCGCGATGCGGACGCACCCGTATCGGGACGCACCCGAGCGCCCGCGGTGCCGCGTGCGTCGGCAACAGTACGCGGCCTGTACAACGTCGCAGGTCGGCGGCAGCCCATCAAACCGAACCGCGCCTGCTTCTCGGTGGCCCGGATGACGTGAGTCTCACATGACCGCGCGGCGACCCGGCACTCGCGGCATGGCTGCGTGCGTCGTTCCGAAAACCCTCGGGCTGAAACACGGGCCGCTGCAAGAGCGATGCGCTATCGAGACGCGTTTCGCGACATCGTGCCTTGCTGCTTCGCCGTCGCGCTACACGCCTAACAGCGTCCGCTGAGTCTCCCGGTCGTACAGGCGCGCTGGCACGGGGAGGCCGCGGCGCGACAGTTCGGCGCGCACCTCGACGATGAGCTTCGCGACGGGCGAGATCCCGTCGGCCTCCTGCCGGGCGAGCGCGACGCACCGGCGCCACGCGTCGTCGTCGGCCAGCGCCTCCGCGGCGAGCTTGCACAGCCCGATGTGCAGCATCGAACCCGGCAGTACGAGGGCGAGTTCGGCCATGCGGTCGGCAAGGTCCGGCTCGATCGGCGCCGTTGCCTTGGCCGCCGCCGGCCGCGCCGTAGGTGGGGCCACGAACAGCGACCCCTGAACCGGCGCCGAGGTCGCTGGCGGCCGCGGGACGTCGGCCACCTGCGCTTCCGGCGCGAGGGCCGGGGCGAACTGGTAGCACGCCGAGATCAGCTTGGCGCCCCGGCCCGGGTGCGTCGGGAAATGGCGCAAGTCGTCCGGCGTGCACGGCTCGTACGTCGGCTCAGCTTGCAGGAAGCCCGTGTCTAACAACTCCTTGTGATAGCCGTCGAGCTTACGTACGACCTGCGCCGTCTTGCTCTCGTCGATCGGCAGGCGGTCTCGCAGGTACGCCACCGGAACGCGTAACACCGACGCACGCTCGGCGACCGTCGGCCGCTTCGCCGCCACCATGTGGCGCGCGGAGTCGACGAGGCGGTACAGCCGGCGCGCCATGTCGCCCTGCAGCGCCCAGTAGCCCGTGGTCTCCATGAGGCGAAAGTCCTCAGCGAGTCGGCGCGCGAACTCCTTCGAGATGGTGAACTTCAGGCGCGCGCCGGCCGGCGCGTCGGCTCGGCCGACGATTTCTAGACGGTCGATCAGGCCGAAGATGGGGCGTGTCGGAATTTCTGTGTGCGGGGCGGTGTGGGCGGGTCGCGTGGGGGCCGCGCGTCCGGGCGGCAGCGCCCCGGCCTCCGTGACGACGGGCAGCGTCGCACCTCAGTCGCACGTCAGCCGAGCCGCAGCTTCGGAACGCGGCAGTGCCTAACAGCTCGGCGCGAGTTCAGCGCAACGGCCGTCCCTGTCGCACCGCGCGCGGCCGCGGCGGGAACGGGTGGCCGCCGTTGTGCTCGCGCTCGAGCTGCGAGATGTAGCTACGGATTGCGTGCTCGCCGAACTCGGCGAGCGTGTAGTACAGCGGCGGCCCGGAGAGATGCACGATCGCGTTCCGCATCGCGTCCGCGAGCTCCTCGGGGATGAGGAAGGTCTCGCGCTTCTTGCGCCGCGCGTTGCCGCCGAGGTCGGCGCCGAACTCGACGTCCTGCGCGGCGTCGCGACGTGCGCCATCGCGCGGCATCCCGTCCGTGGGTCCCGGAGGTGTGGTCGACGTCGCCGTCGGTGCCGCCGGTACGGCGCCGCGTGCGTCCGGCGCGCGGGCGACTGCCGATGCCGCATCGGCGGCCGGATCCGCCATCGGAACGCGATCATGCGACAGCCGCGCATCGGTGGCCGACGCCGCATCCGGTTCCGACGCACTGCGGTCGCCAGGGCTGACGACGTCGCCGACGGTCGCTTCGGCAGTGTCGTCCGCGTCGTCGACCGCCCCGCGTCGCGGTGCGCTGAGGATGGCGCCGAGCGTCTTGCCTATGCGCGACGGATTCGATGACGGACTCGATGTGCGTGCGTTCGCCATGTCGCGTTCCGCGCTCAGACCGTGGCCGGTGCGCGCGGCACGCCCTGCCCCGCCGCGAACCGCTCGACGCGCGCGAGCACCTCGGCCGTGAGCGCGCGGACGTCCTTCGCACCCGGCGAGTCCGGCGCGTAGCCGATGATGTCCCGGCCGTGGCTCGGCGCCTCGGCAAGGCGGATGTTCTTGCGCAGCGGCGTGTCGAAGACCACCGGCCCGTAGTGGGCGCGGATCGCGGCGGCCAGCTCCGCCGTCGCGCGCTCGCCGGTCGTGACGCGGCTCAGCACGACGCCGAGCACCGGGATCGGGCGCTCGACCGCCTCGCGAAGCTCGTCGAGCGTTGCCTCGAGCGTGGCGAGGCCCTCCACCGCGTAGTACTCGGGGACGACGGGAACGACGGCCGTGTCGCAGGCCAGGAGCGCGTTCGCGGTGATGACGGACAGCGCGGGCGAGCAGTCGAAGATCGCGACGTCGAAGCGGTCCGCAACGCCGCGCAGTGCCTTCGCGAGTCGGGTCTCGCGGCCCATCTTGGACGCGAGCGTCGCGTCCGCGCCGTAGAGCGCCGGATCCGCCGTCACGAGCGCGAGACCGTCGACGTTGGTCGGCCGGATCACCTCCGCGAGTGGCCGACCGTCGAGCAGGACCGCGGCGACGGACGGAGTCAGGTCGTGGCGGGCGACGCCGAGGCCCAGGCTGGCGTTGGCCTGACCGTCGAGGTCGATCAGGAGCACGCGCTTGCCGGAGCGGGCGAGCCCGGCGGCGAGGTTGACGGCGGTGGTGGTCTTCCCTACCCCGCCCTTGAAGTTCACGACCGCGATTCGGTGCACGCCTGGCGTTCGCTCATGGCGCGCGCTCGGGAGCTGCGCCGTTTGCCGGAATGAGGGACTTTCGATTGAAGTGAGCACTGCTTGCGGAAGTGTTCACTTCATCAGCATGGGAGATCATACAGCTCAGCCGCACATAGTACAACGTTGCTGAACATGATCAAAAAGTGAACACATTCTGGAGTTCACACGGTCCGAGTTGTGCCACAAGTGTTCACTTCTTGGGTGTTGAACTGAGTGGGTGGAATGGCGGCGACTCGGACGCATCCACGCGCGTGTCGACGTTGCCCCGAGCGTCGTGTCCGTGGCGACCGGTTCGTCATCCGACCGGATCCGCCTTACTCCTGTCGAAGTGCGACCAGCGGGTCGACGCCGGCCGCACGGCGCGCCGGCAGGTAGCTCGCCATCAGCGCCACCACCGTGAGGAGCGCGGCGACGCCGCCGAAGGTGACGGTGTCGAGCGGGCTCACGCCGAACAGGAACGCCGTCAGGAGCCGCGTCGCCCCGACGGCGAGCAGGAGCCCGACGGCGAGGCCGACCGCGACCGGCCGCATCCCCGCGCCCACCACCAGCCGCAGCACGTCGCGGCGGCCGGCGCCTAACGCCAGCCGCACGCCGATCTCGCGCGCGCGCTGCCCGCCCAGGTAGGCGACGATGCCGTACAGCCCAACGGCGGCCAGGAGCAGGCCGACCACGCCCAGCACCGCCGTGACGAGCGCGGCCGCGCGCTGCGGAAGGAGAACGCCGCCGGTCGCGGCGCTCAACGTCGTCACCGTCGGCGCGGGGAGGAGGGGGTCGACGTCCCGCATGGCGGCGCGGATCACCGGCGCGAGGCGCGCCGGATCGCCGCTGGTGCGCACGAGGAGCTCGGCGTGGTCGGCGGCCGCCGCGGCCTGCCCGATCGCGAAGTAGACGAACGGCTGGAGCGCCTCGCCGAGCTTCGCATACTTGGCGTCGCGCGCGACGCCGACCACGGTGACCACCTCGCTCCCTCGGTGGAACGTTCGCCCGACCGCGCCGTTCGGTGCACCGGTCGGCCAGAACCGGCGGGCGAAGGCTTGGTTGATCACGGCGACCCGCGGCGCGCGCTCGTCGTCGGCAGCCGTGAAGCCGCGGCCTGCCACGACCGGCGTCCGCAGCACCTCGAAGTAGCCGGCGTCGACCTCCCCGAAGCGCACCGGCGTTCCGCGCCCGCTCGGCTGCGGCACCGCCGACCCATCGACGCGCAACGCGTCATGGGTGTTCGCGCCTTCCGTGCTCAGGGGGAGGTCGCGCGTGTAGGAGACGGCGACCACGCCCGGCGTCTGGGCGATCGCGTCCTTCAGCGTTCGATAGAACAGGCGCTCCTTCACGTCGTCGTACCCGTACGTCCAGACGTCGAGGCCGGCGACCGCCACGTGCGACGGGTCGAAGCCGAGGTCGACGCGCCGCCCGCGGTCGAGCGCCCGCAGGAACAGGCCCGCCGCAACCAGCAGCAGGACGGAGACCGCCATCTGGCCGGCAATGAGCGCACCCTGTGCGGGGGAACGCCGGGAGCCCGCGCCGGCCGTACCGGTGCGTAGCCGGGCGGTGACGTCGACGCGCGCCGCCTGCAGCGCCGGCGCGAGGCCGAAGGCGACGCCGGTGGCGAGCGACACGATGAGCGTGAAGGCGAGCATGCGCGCGTCCGGCGACAGGTCGAGCAGGTCGGGGGCGAACGGCATGTCCACCGGCGGCGGGAGGTGGGCGAGCAGGCGCGTCGCGCTCACCGCGACCAACACGCCGCCGATCGCGCCCAGGCCGTAGAGCAACAGGGTTTCGGTGAGCAGCTGGCGGACGAGGCGGCCGCGCGTTGCGCCCAGCGCGAAGCGCACCGCCGTCTCTCGCCGGCGCGAGACGGCGCGCGCCAGCAACATCGCCGCGATGTTGCTGCTCGCGATGAGCAGGACGAGGCCCGACGCGCCCAACAGGAGCGCCAGGAACCCCAGGACCCGGCCGCGCAGGTCGGGCGGCAGGCCCGCGAGCGACTCGACGCGTACGGCCGTGAAGCGCCGGCGGTCCTCGGGCTCGTTCCCTCCGGCGACCCACGCTGCGGTGCGGCGCGAGAGCGCGCCCTGTACCGCGTCCGCGCCGCCGCTACCCCGGACCCGCGCGAACAGCTGGAGCCACGTGGGGCGGGGATCGGTCAGCAGGTCGCCGCCCGGCGCGAGTTGCGGCCGCATCGCCAGCGGCAGCCACGCGTCGGTGCGGAGTGCCGCGAAGACGCCGTGGAAACCGGGCGGTGCGACGCCGACGACCGTGAACACGTACCGGTTCAGCCGCACGGTGCGACCGATCACGCCCGAGTCGCCGGCGAGCCGGGTCGCCCAGAACCCGTGGGAGAGCACGACGACCGGGTGCGCGCCCGGCGCGCCGTCCTCGTCCGGCGTGAAGAAGCGTCCGAGTGCCGGCCGCACGCCCAACACGCGAAAGTAGTTCCCCGAGACGACGGTGCCCTGGGCGGCGACGCCGTCGCGCCCGATGCTGATGGTGAGCGGCATCATCGCCCAGGCGGCGATGTCCGCCACCGGACGCGCGCCGCCGCCGTCGCGCAGAAACCGATAGTACGGGTACGACGCCCAGTCCCAACCCGCGGTGCCAGGGGTGCCGTCAGCCACCGCCCGGCGCAGCGCGACGAGTTCGCCGGCGTGCGACACGCCCGGGAGTGGACGCAACGCGATCGCGTTCGCCGCGCTGAAGATCGTCGTCACTGCCCCCGTACCGAGCGTGATGACGAACACCGCGATGACGGTGAACACGGGGCTCTTCCGGAGCATTCGGACGGCGAAGCGGAGGTCGCGCAGTAGGGCGGTCATGAGCTCACGACGTCGGGTGTTGGCGTCCGCGCGGGTGCGGCATGCGCGCCGAAACCGCCACCGGAAGTCGCGGGCCCGCGAGCGCGGACGTGGAAGTCGATCCGCACGCGACACTTACCCGTGCCGACCCCGGGCGGCGGCGGCCGCGGCTGTCCGCTCATGGGACGCGGGTGTTCGCGGGCGAACGGGCCGGGACATCGGCCGCGGATCGCACCGCCGGATCGGAACGCCTAAGCGCCTCGGGTGAGCCGTCGAAGCATGCGCCCGATCATCGCGACGGCCATGAGCACCTCGGTCGTCTGCGGCCGCGCCGCGTCGGCATGCGCCAGCCACCAGTTCCGCCCGAGTCAGGAGAACGTCCGTTCGACGATCCACCGGTTCGGGATCACGACGACGCGGTGGCGCTCGGGCCGCCGCGCTACCCGGAGCTCGACGGCGGCGTGCCCGGTCCCGCCTGGATTGCGAAACTCGCTCCGACGGCGTGTTCACTTTGTGTAAAAAGTGAACACTTCCGGAGCTATTGCATCAACGGGGCACAATGCCGGCGGCGTCGCCGGCTCGTGCACACTCGCGGCCGACCAGGCCGGGGACGGTCGCGTACGCGGCCGCTCCGGAGGTGACGCCGACGTTGCGGCGTTTCAGCGTGGGCGGCCGACGCGATGTCGCAACCACGGTTGCATGCATGTATGTTTGCAGGTATGGCACAGGCACGCCGTGAGGCGGTCGACGAACCAATGCCGCGCGTGGTCGACCGCGAGGCCGAACGCCGTGAGCTGGTCGCGCTCGCGAGCGCGCCGGGACCGCGGCTCGCGCTCCTGACCGGCCGTCGACGCGTGGGCAAGACGTACCTGCTCGCCCACGCGTGGGCGCCGCGGCGTGTGTTCCTGTTCACGGCCGCCCGGACTACCCCCGAGGTCAACCGCAGCCAGCTTGTGGCCGACCTCGCCGCGTGGTCGGGCGAGCCACTCGCGTCTGAGGACTATCCGACCTGGCGTGCCGTCTTCCGCCTGGTGTTCGAGCTGACCCCGGCCGCGGACGCCGACACGGCGTCATCCGACGACTCGGGGTCGGCCATCGTCGTGATCGACGAATTTCAGTACCTGGCCGACGGTGAGGCAGGCGTCGCGGCGGTCGCCTCCGAGCTCAACGCCGTCTACGAGGCGGCGCAGCGGGGCCGCGTCGGACAGTTGCACCGATCTCGGCTCGTGGTGCTCGCCGGGTCCGCCGTGAGTACGATGGAGGCGCTCGCGGGTGGCGGGGCGCCGCTCTACGGCCGCTTCGCGTGGGCGCACCGGCTGCGGCCATTCGACTACTGGCACGCGGCCGAGCTGGCGCTCGGTGCACGTGCCCCGGCGGCGGCCGCGGGCGCCCGCGACCGCGCCGCTCACGGACGCGACCTGCGCGGGCGCGACCTGCGCGAGCGCGCGCTCGTCTACGGCATCTTCGGCGGGACACCGCGCTATCTCGCCGCCGTCGACCCGACGCAGTCTGTCGCGGCAAACGCCACGCGCGTCCTGCTGCACCCGCGTGGCGAGGTGCGCCAGCTCGTCGAAACCGCCCTCGAGCAGGAGGACGGGCTCCGCGACGTGCCCAAGTACCGGGCGATCCTCTACGCGGTCGCCGTGGGCCAGACCGAGCGGAACGCGATCGCGCAGCGCACGGGGCTGCCCAACGACCAGGCGCTCCGCGACAAGCTGGAACGGCTCGTCGCGCTCGGCTACCTCGACACGCGGCAGAACGTGGACGCCAAGCCGAACGCGCCGGTGCGCTACGCCGTCGCGGATCCGGCGCTGCGCTTCTACCACCGCTTCGTCGCCCCGCACGCCTCCGTGTTGGAGCGCTACCCGGCCGAGGACGTCTGGGCGTCGTCGGTGGCGCCGCACCTCGATGCGTACATGGGGCACGCGTTCGAGCGCGTGGCCGCCGAGGCGTACGACCGGCAGCGCGCCACGCTCGACCTGCCGATGATCGCCGTGTGGGGGCGGTGGGAGGGGACGGACCGCGCCCGGCGATCGCTCGAGGTCGATCTCGTCGCGCCGCTCACCGACGGGCGGGTGTTGACGGGCGCGGTGAAGTGGGACCGGGCCCCGATCACGGCCGAAGTGCATCGACTGCACCTCGGCATGCTCGAGCGCGCGGCCGACGCAGGGCGCGCGTGGGCGCACCTGGCCCTCGCGCCGGAGTCACCGCTGCTCTACGTCGCGGCCGGGGGGTTCGCGCGCGGGTTCCGGGCCGCGGCCGAGGCGAGCGGGCACCCCGTGCTGACATGGGCGCTGGCCGATCTATACCGGACGGGGTCCGCCTGACGGTGCGCGCTCCCGCCGTGCGACGGCGTCAGCCGACGACCGCCGGCAGCGTACCGTCAACACGCCAGCGCAACTCGCGCTCCCACGCCTTGGCCCACCGCCCCGCGACCGCCCCGCGACCGCCGCATTACCGACTCGCTACCGTAACGCCGCCGCGATGTTGCCGCCGTCGACCGTCGTCACGCCGCCCGTCGTCTTCATCGCCAGCGCCTGATGCAGGAACGCCTCCGCGACGTCCGCGGCCGTGACTTCCTCCTGCAGCAGATTCCCGCGAAGGTACGTCGCCTCGTCGACGCCGCGCGCCGACGCGCGCGCGGCGATCATCGCATCGGTGAGCAGCCCGCTGCGGATGCGGTCCGCGTTCACGACGTTGACGCGGATGCCGTCGGCGCCGTGCTCCAGCGCGTACTGCCGCGCCAGCAGGAACGTCGCGGCCTTGGGCGCGCCGTACGCGCCGAAGCCCGGACCCGGATTGATCGCCTGCTTGGAAACGTTGAAGAGCAGCGCGCCGCCGGTGCCCTGCGCCTGCATCACCCGCACGGCGTGCTGCGCGACGTGCTGGTGCGCAAAGAAGTTGAGCTCGAAGCTGCGCCGCAACACCGCGTCCGCGAGCGTAGCGATCGCGCCCTCCCACGCGGCCCCGGCGTTGGACACCACGACGTCGACGCCCCCGAACTGTCGACACACCGCGTCGAACGCCGCGCGCACTGCCCGCGGATCGGTAACGTCGCACGCGAGCCCGAGCGCGTGCCGGCCACACGACTGCGCGACGCGCTCGGCCGCCTCGCCGTCGAGGTCCAGCACGACCACGTCGGCGCCGTGCCGTGCGAACAGGCGCGCGGTCGCCGCGCCGATCGCGCCCGCGCCCCCGGTGACGAGTGCCACCTGCCGCGCCAGGGCCGGCTCCGCCGTCCGGCTCAGCTTCGCCTGCTCGAGCGACCAGTACTCCATGGCAAAGAGGTCGGCCTCGGGCAGCGGCTCGAAGCGGCCGACCGCCTCCGCCGCGCACACCGTCGCGATGGTCGCCTCGGCGAGGTCGGCGGCGATTTCGGCATCGACCTTGGACCTGCCGAACGCGACCACGCCCACGCCGGGAACCAGCAGCACGCGAGGCAGCGGATCGAGCATCGTGCGCCCGCCGCCCGTGCGGGCGTCGTGGTGCTCGAAGTACGCGCGGTACTCCGCCCCGTACTGCGCCACGCGCCGCCGGACCTCCTCGCGGTATGCGTCGAGGCGCCCCGCCTCGGGCGCGGGCAGCACCAGCGGGCGGTTCTTGATGCGGATACTGTGGTCCGGCGTGACGACCCCGTGCCAGGCCGCCTCCGACAGGTCGGCCCGGTTGCAGAAGGCGAGCGCCTCGGGCCCGTCGCGCAGGCTCGCCACCAGGCGACGGAAGCGCCCATCGCCTAACGGTGCCGCGCATGCGCCGCGCAGCACGGGCAGCACGTCGGCCGCCGGGGCCGGCGATGGGGGTGGCGACGGGGACCACGCGGCCGGCACGACGACCGCGCGGCCGCGCGCGATGCGCGCCTCGGCCAGCGTGACCATGCGAATCATCCGCTCGTACGCCTCTGCCGCGGTGTCGCCGACGGTGACGATGCCGTGCTTGTGCAGCACGACGCCTTCGATGTTTGGCTGCCCGGCGAACGCGAGCGCGACCACCTTGGCCAGTTGGAACCCCGGCATGACGTAGTCGACGATCGCCAGGG
>DASWUT010000179.1:0-1552 GCA_036401455.1 Gemmatirosa sp.
GCCGCGACGTCCAACAAACACAACTCAGCCCCACCGAGGGCTGCCGTGTGATTCAGAAACAGGACGCGATGACGCACGGGTGCGGAGCGCGGGATGCGAGCACCGGCCGGAACGACCGGTGAGATGATGTACCACTTCCAGTCGCCGCGTCGTGCGCCGCGGCGCGGAGCGCCTTGCGCATGCGCAGGTCGAGTAGTCGGAAGCGCACTCGCACGGGCCGGTAACGACCGACCGCGGCCCCGCGAATTCGCCGCGACGCACCGCTCGGACGGAGCGGAGACGGGTACTTGGTACCGGTACCGTGTGACCGGTCCCTGATCCGCACGAGGCTGCTGCTGAGCCAGTCACTGCTGAGCCGGGCACACGGCCAAACTGCGTCGATCGTCCCACGCACGCCGCGTGTGGCGTCTGGATCCCTTTGCGGTGTGCGGTTGCTCACATCCCGCTGCCGACCTCCCTCCTGCACTGAGCTGGGGGGGCGTTCATTGCTCGCGCCGACGTAACCCTGGGACGGACCGATCGTCCGGCGATGAGGCAGACGATGGGGATCCGCGCTACGTGCCGAACGCGTCGGATCCGCCAGGTCAGCGGCCCACTCGCCCGGCCGTCTTCCGGTATGGTCGACGTTCCCCCCAAGTTGCGTACCGCCCTCATGCAGTTCCGCGTACCGACCCCGGTAGTTCTTCTCACATTGCCTCTTATCATTGGCTGCGCGGACGCGCCGACGGCCAGCCGCGTCGAGTCGACCACGGTCACGCGACAGTCGCCGCAAGTGGTCGACACACCCGCGGTGTCGGCTGCCGCTGCACATGCAGACGCTCCGTCGGCGTATGGCGTCTCCACGCGTGTCGAGATGCTGCCGGTGGCGTCGGCTGCCAGGCTCAGGAAGGGGCTCGGGTTCAACGTCGACCCGAACCAGCTTTGGCACATCGACCTCGCGAAAGCTGCGGGCGCGTCGGAGGTGCGCATGCAGTTCGGATGGGAGCGCGTGGAAACGTCGCGCGGCGCGTACGAGCTTCCCGCCCCGTTCGCGGCCGCACTCGCGCACTCCGTCCAGCTCGGGCTCGAGCCGCTCGTACTCGCCGCCTATGGTCCCGGGTGGAAGCAGTTGCCGCCCTTCATCGTCGCGGCGCCGGCCCGGCTCGGGGACACGACTGTTGTCGTGACTGATGCTGACGGCTTCGGAGCGATCACTTTGGGCTCTGCTTTCGTGATCAAAGCGACGGGTGTCCAACTCGTCGCCGGTCGGTATGCTGCCTACTCCGGCGCGCTGATTACGCATGTCAATGTCGCGACTCGCCGTATCAGCCTGGCTGCGCCGCTCTCGGCTCCAGTCCAAGCTGGTGAGCATCTCGTCGTGCGCAACCGACTCTACGCGCCAGCGACAACGGACGACTCCGATCCCTCCGTGCAGGCGTACGTTCATTATGTCCGGTATCTTGCGTCGCGGATCGCCCAACTCGGCAGTCCGGGGCGAGTCGAGATCTGGAATGAGCCGCCGTGGTACGGTGACCGCTGGGACGGCGGCGCGGCCTGCTTTTATGCCGACCCC
>DASWUT010000180.1:0-2361 GCA_036401455.1 Gemmatirosa sp.
GCGCGAAGCGGCAGTTCGCGTTCTTCCCGGTGCAGGAGCGCGTCGTCATCTCGTTAACGACTCTTCTCGCCGTAGCCTACGTACTGCTCGCCATCCGCGGCACGTGATCGAATGCTGTCGCGCATGCTGCGCAGTGAAGCGTTGAGGCGGTCGGGCTGCGAGCTAATCGCGCACGAGCAATAGCGGTACACCGTCTGCCGGGTTAGAGAAGCCCCGCTCCCGCGTGGTCTTTGAAGTCGTCCGCACGGCGGATGTACCCGAGCACTGTGTCGACGCGCTTGTGGCGGCTGACGGCCATCATGCGGTCGAGCGGCTTCCCGCGCTCGGCCGCGCTGGTGAGGAACCCCGCGCGGAGCGAGTGGCCGCCGAAGGTGGCCGGGTCATAGCCCGCGCGCGCGGCGTACGCCTTCACGAGTTCGCCCACGCTGTACGCCGAGAAGCGCGCCACGCGCGGCCGCCCCTCCTTGCTCACCGGGCGAAACGCGGGCCCGGTCGTGATCGCGGCCGCGGTGAGCCACGCGCGCACGGCAGCCACGGGACAGTCGCGCACCCCACGCGCGACCGCGACGACGGCACCCGCGCCCTCCTGGTCCGTCTTCGACCGCCGCACCGTGACGAGCAGCCCGTCGGCTTTCTCCTCGAGGTCCGCGACGTCGAGCGCGGACAGTTCGGATCGCCGGAACGCGCCACCGAAGCCGAGCTGAAGAAGCGCGCGGTCGCGGAGCCCGGCCAGCGTCGCCGGGCAGTGCGCGAGCATCGCGACCACGCACTCCGCCGTCGCGGGGGCCTTTCGGGTCGGGCGCGTGGTCACCGTACGCCGGATCCCGCGCATGACCTGGCGCACCTCGGGCGCGTCGGTCGGCGGCTCGAGTCCCGCCCCGACGTGCGCGTACCGAATCGCGGCGACTCGGCGGGCGAGCGTCGACGGCTTGATCCCGCGCTGGGCCTCGTCGGCGAGGAACACGGCGATGGTCGTCGCCGCCGCGGGGCATGAGGCGTGACTCCGGGCCGCACACCACGCGCTGAAGACCGCCACGTCGGACGTGTACGCGCGGACGGTCGCCGGCGCCTGCGCGCGGCCCGCGTAGTCGTAGGCGGCCGCGAGCTCCTCCGGGCGGAACGGAAGCGCGAGCGCGGCATCCGGCCGCACCACAATCTCGACGCCCGGGGCCGACGCACGCCCTGGCTCGCGCGGGCTCATGACGCTGCCTCCTCGTCGAAGGGGCGCGCTGGCCCGCTTGCGGGAAACCCCGCCGCTTCGTTGAGGCACTCGCACGCAAGCACGACGGCCGCGAGATCGGAAACGGCCGTCTCGCGCGCACTCCGCACGAAGAACTGCCGTTCGGCACGTGCCGTGTGATCGCCCTCCGCAGGTGCCGGGAGCATGTGGAGCAGGCGCGTGCAGGCGTGGAGCGCGCGTACGGCCCGAGCGCCGACTGTCGGGGGCTGCACCACGTCGGCGAGTCCGCGCAGGTACTTGAGATGGTCCGGATCCGGCCGGTACGCGTTGGGCCAGGTGAGGGCCACGGTGTCGAGCATACGAACGTCGTTGCGGAGTTGTTCACACGCGTGGAGGAGCGCGCCCCGCCACGTCGCGGCGTCGTGGGCGGTAGCCGCGACGTGGTGCCAGAGCCGCTGCCGTTCCCGGAGGGCAGCCTTTCGCGCGCGGCGCCGCGCGAGCTCCGAGGCGTTCGCACGCGGTGGGAGGGTCAGGCGGGTGGGCGGTGTCACGCGACTACACCGCGGCGTTTGGCGGGCCGAACAGCGCCGCCGTGACGTCGGCGTCGGACATGCCGCTCCGGCGCAGGCGGGCGCGGAAGGTGAGCGCATCCGAATCGTTGCGCAGCTGCGCTTCCACTTCGGCGCGCGGCACGCCCGGGCCATCGAACTTGTCCGCGATGCGGCGCAGCTCGACGAGATTGTGCGCCCGGTCGTTCGAGGGGTCGGTGGCCACGGAGTGCCGAAAAGGACGGAAACGGGGCGTGTCGGACGGTCAGATCCATATTCCCGAACACTCACCCAACGTACGGCGGACGTACGGTTGCGAGAAGGAAGGATTATCGCAAGTTACTCGGCCCGACGGCCCTGCCGCTTCCGCGCTACGGAAACCGGACGCGCCCCACCCCGCGGGTCGCCGTCACGATCACCACGTCCTTGCTACCGAGCGGCCCGCACGGGCTCCCCTGCAGCGCCGGCGGCACTGGCTCCGTGTTCATGCGGAACGTCACGGTCATGAACGCCAGCTGTCGCACCTTGCGCCCGTCGACCACGCCGGGGACGAAGCGGGCGTTGGCGAACCCGTCGGCCACGGCCTGCTCGAACGCTGCGTCGGTCCCCGGCGCGCGCGTGAACCGGAGGGTC
>DASWUT010000181.1:0-2346 GCA_036401455.1 Gemmatirosa sp.
CCTTGTTGTACGTCTGGCGGTACAGGTGCTTGTGCTCCAGGAAGATCACCGGGTCCTCGCAGCGGATGCTCGTCCGCAGCAGCCCGGCCGCGTCGAGCGCGGTGCTCGGGCAGACGACGCGCAGGCCGGGGCAGTGCGTGAACAGCGACGCCCCCGTCTGCGAGTGGTAGATCGCGCCGCGGATGTAGCCGCCGTACGTCGTGCGCACGACCACGGGCGCGGCGAACGCGTTGTTGGACCGCCAGCGCATCGTCGCCAGCTCGTCGCGGAGCTGCATGTACGCCGTCCAGATGTAGTCGAAGAACTGCACCTCGACGACGGGCTTGAACCCACGCTGCGCGAGACCGATCGCGCGTCCGATGATGTTGGCCTCGGCGAGCGGGCTGTTATAGACGCGCGCCGACCCGAATTCGGTCTGCAGGCCGTGCGTCGCCTTGAACACGCCGCCCTTGCCCTTGACCTTGCCGAGGTGCTGCTCGCGGCTGACGTCGGCGACGTCCTCGCCGAAGACGACGATCCGGTCGTTGCGGCGCATCTCGTCGCGCAGCACGGCGTTGATCCCGTCGATCATCGTCGACTCGGCGGCGCCGGCCGCGTACTGCGGGTCGTCCTCGGTGTCGAACTGCTCGCCCGTCGGGTCGACGTCGGGCGAGTAGACGAAGTCGTAGACCGTCTCGGGAGCGGGCTGCGGCTGCGCGAGCGCGTCGTCGGTGGCGGCGAGGATCTCGGCGTCGACCGCGGCGGCGATCGCGGCCAGCTCCGCCTCGGTCGCGTGCCCGTCGGCGACGAGCCACGCCGGGAACGTCGTCAGCGGATCGCGGCGCGCCTCCTCGTCGCGCTCCTCCTGCGGACGGTAGAGCGTCTCGTCGTCGGAGAGCGAGTGCGAGTACGGGCGGATCACCGTCGCGTGCACGAGCGCCGGACCGCGCCGGGCGCGCGCGTGCGCGACCGCGCGCGACAACGCCTCGTAGCTCGCGACCAGGTCGCAGCCGTCGACGCGCTCGACGTGCAGGTCGGGGAAGTTCTCGACGAGCTTGGAAATCGACCCGCCCGCGGTGTTCACCTCGACGGGCACCGAGATCGCGTAGCCGTTGTCCTCGACCAGGTAGACGACGGGCAGCTTGAGGTTGCTCGCCGTGTTCATCGACTCCCAGAACTCGCCCTGGCTCGTCGTGCCATCGCCGGTCGAGACGAAGACGACCTCGTCGCCGTGGAACCCGTCGGTGATGCCTAACAGTTGCGCCCGGAGCGACGCCTCCGCCGCGCCGACGCCCTGCAGGAACTGCGTGCCGGTCGGTGACGACGAGGTCGGGATGTTGAGCGCCTTGTGCCCCCAGTGCGACGGCATCTGCCGGCCGCCCGAACTCGGGTCGACCGCTGCGCCGACGGCTGCGTAGAGCATCTCCGCCGGTGTCACGCCGAGCGCGAGGCAGAGCGCGCGGTCACGATAGTAGGTGTAGAACCAGTCGTAGCCGGCCCGGAAGGCGAACCCCGCGGCGGTCAGCACCGCCTCGTGCCCGGCGCCCGAGATCTGGAAGAAGATCTTGTTTTGCCGCTTGAGCTGGACCTCCCGGTCGTCGATGCGTCGCGACAGGAGCATCGTGCGGTAGGCGGCGAGCAGCTGCTCGCGGCCGAGCGGCTGGGCGGCGGCCGTCGCGGCGGGCGCCGGCGCCGGGACGGCGGGGGCGGACCTGCGGGTCGGGCGGGTGCTGGTGGCCATACGGCGGATGCGGGACGGGTGCGAGACGTGCCCCGGCAAGATAGGGGCGGCCATCGTGCGGAGGGATGGGCGACAGGGCGTTCCCGCCCGGTGTGCGCTGCGGCCGACCGTTCTCAACAGCGGCGCCGTCCGCCGCGTTAGCGCAGGGTGACTCCCGCCCACGTCCGCGCCGCCGGCGCCCTCCTCACCGCGGCGGCCGCCGCCGCGCCGCTCGCGGCGCAGCCCGCGTCCGTTGCACCCATCGCGCCCGCCGCGTCCGCGGCCGAACGGCTGGACGGGTTCCTCCCGCTCCGCCTCGAGTCGGCGACCGGGCGCATCCTGCTCGAGCTGCCGGCCGACACGACGCGCACCCTGGTGCTGACGTCGCTCGCGACCGGCCTCGGCTCCAACCCGGTCGGGCTCGACCGCGGCGCGAACGGGGAGGGGTACGTGGCGCGGTTCGAGCGGTCGGGGGCGCGCGTGCTCGTCGTGCTCGAGAACTGGAAGTACCGGTCGAGCGACTCGGCGAATGCCGCACACCAGCGCACGATTCGTGAGGCATTCCCGCCGAGCACGATCGCGGCGCTGCCGGTCGTCCCCGCCGCCGCGGGGAGCGCGCCTAACGCTCGGCTCCTCGTCGACGCGAC
>DASWUT010000182.1:0-5115 GCA_036401455.1 Gemmatirosa sp.
AAAGTGGACGAACACGTCCTCGCCGCCGTCCTGTTCGATGAAGCCGTACCCCTTGGCGTCATTGAACCACTTGACCTTGCCACTGGCCATGCGCGCTGTCTCCTGCGGTACGCTCGGTGCGCACCGGTGATGCGGGTGCTCTCACGCCGTGCGCGCCCACACGCGCCCGGCGACGCCCACCAGGCGGCCGGCGCGGCGCCTATATAGGATCGCCGGGGCATCGTGTCAAGAACGTCACGAGCCGTGGATGGCGCGCGACCGCTCAGCCCGCGCGGCCAGCCGGCCGAGCGCCCGCGCCCGGGGCGGGGACCCGGCTGAGGCACGCTCCGGCCGCGGCCCCGATCACGGCGAGCGGGAGCACGACGAAGGTGAGCTCCTCCGACCACTCGGACGTTCCGAGGCCGCGATGGCTCGTCGCGTGCACGATCACTCGCGCCCGGAGAAGCCCCGCGCCGACGAAGAGCGCCGCCCCGACGGCGGCGAGGACGGCCGTGGCGGGGAGTCGCCCCCACGTTCGTGGCACCACGCGGCGGCTCCACCACAGCCCGCCGGCCGCAGCGGCGGACGCCGGCGCCCAGAGCACGGCCGAGAACGCCGCCATCATCAGGGTGGCTGGAAGCGAGACGACCCAGAGGAGTGGCCGCCAATCTTCGGCGCCCCGGTTCGGAAGCACCGGCAGCAGCAGTAGCTGGGTCACCCAGGCAGGCGGCACGCACGCGGCCGCGCAGCAGCACGCCACCGCCACCCCGCGCCATCCGTACCTGGCCAGCGCCCCACGGCCCGGGTCGGCCGCCCCACCCCGCGCCGCCCGTTCGCCGGCGTCGGTCGGGGTCATTCGATCGACCTTCCGCCGTCCCTCGCGCGTGTCTGAGCGGACATTTCGGGCAAGGTACCGGTCGGGTCGTTTCCGCGCCTCGTCCTCCTCAGATCTGAGAACTCCCCAGATCTGAGAACGATTCAACCACCACCGAGGCGCGCGACCGCCCATGCCGCCGCCCCCGCGGCGAGCGCGACCCGCACGTTGTCGTCGACCGCCCAGCGCGGGCGTTCGGCGAGCATCGCCGCCGCCCCGCACGCGAACGCCGCGGCCACGTCCAGCCGCGCGACGACGAGCGCCCCGGTCATCGTCGCCGACAGGCAGGCGAGACTACCGATCCACGTCTTGCGTCCGGCCGCACGCGCGTCGGCCCCCTCCGCGCGGCGGGCGCGCGCGCGAGCACTCGCCACGCGCCCGATCACCGCGGCCGCCGCGTCGCCGAACGACACGGCGAGCATCGCGGCCACCGCCTCGGGCCGCGGAAAGACGATGACGACGATGAGGTAGGCCGCGCACATCCACGTCGCCCCCGACCACCGCCCGCGCTCGTGCGGCCGCAGCAACGGCCCGACCAGCCGCTCGAACGTGTCGCGCGCGCGCGGCGAGCGCGTGCGCGCGACCTCGATGGCCGCGGCCGCGACTCCCGCGGCTCCGAGCGCGGGCACGAGCACGGCATGCGGCAGCCCCGCCGCGTAGGCGATCGGGATGGCCGACGAGGCGAGGTGGATTCCCTTGCGGGCGATCTCGTGGCGCAGCGTGGCGGGCACGCGCACCAAGGTACTCGCCGGTACCCGGTCGCTACGCGGCGGCTGGTGCGACCGCGAGCGCCGCGACGTCGAGCGCGCGAGCGTCCGCCCGCCCCTGGTCCAGCTTCACTCGCGCCAGCAAGGCGGCACCTGCGCCGAACAACGCCAGCACCGATAGGATTCCGAGTCGGCTCGAGCCGGTGAGCGTGGTGATCACGAAAAACGCGACCTGGCCGATGAGCCCGCCGAAGCGGCTGAACACCGAGAACAGCGCGAAGAACTCGCCCGAGCGCGAGGCCGGTGTCATGCTCGCGTACATCGAGCGGGAGAGTGCC
Organism: Gemmatirosa sp.; assembly: GCA_036401455.1. Classification (GTDB taxonomy): domain Bacteria; phylum Gemmatimonadota; class Gemmatimonadetes; order Gemmatimonadales; family Gemmatimonadaceae; genus BPUI01. Next base: position 1,899 of record DASWUT010000182.1, read on the forward strand.
TGCGCGCCGCCCTGCACGGTCGCGACGAGTGCCGCGAGCAGAAAGAAGTCGCGCTCGGTCTTCATTCCGTAGGCGATCGCGGAGATCACGACATAGACGCCGATCGCGCCGAGCACCGCGCGCTTCGCGCCCACCCGGTCGGCGAGGGCGCCGAAGGCAAAGGCGAACGGAATGCCAACGAACTGCACCATCACGATCGCGGTGATGAGCGCCGAGTCACGCAGCTTGAGCTCGGCACCGTACACGGTGGCGAGGCGGATGATCGTGTTGATGCCGTCGTTGTAGAGGATGAAGCCGAGGAGGAAGCGGCCCGTGTTGGGGAGCGCGCGCAGCGTGCGAACCGTGCGGGCGAGGGTCGCGAACGCGCCGGCAGCCGCCTGGCCGAGCGTGGGCTCGGGCACGCCTGGTAGCCGCGGCGCGGCCGGCGGCTCGGGGACGCGGCGCATGAGCGGGATCGTGAACAGCGCCCACCACAGCGCGACCGCGACGAAGACGAGGCGCGTCGGAAGCGTACCGTCGCGTGCTGCGAGGCCGCCGAGCCCTACGGCGGCCGGGTTCTGGATGACGAACAGCGCCGCCAGCAAGATGAGGCCGCCGCCGAGGTAGTGAACGCCATAGGCGGCGGTAGAGGCGCGGTCGAGTTCGTCGCGCCGTGCGATGTGGGGCAGAAGGGCGTCGTAGACGACTTGGCTGCCGTTGACGGCGACGTTCAGCACCCCGAAGGCGAAGAGGGCGAACGCCCAGTCGCCGCGTCCGGCGAGTCCGAGGGCCGCGGTGGCGAGGGCACCGACGCTGACGGAGAGGGCGAGCACGCGCTTCTTGAGCGGGCGGGCGTCGGCGATCGCGCCGAGCAGGGGAGAGATGATGACGGCGAGCAGGAGCGCGATCGCGCTGCCGAGCGAGAAGCGGGCGCTCGCGACGTTGGGCGGGAGCGTCGCGGCGGCGGCCTTGGCGAAGTAGATCGGGAAGACGGCCGTGATGAGGATGGTGAAGACGGCCGCCATCCCGACGTCGTACAGGGCCCAGGCGCGCAGGGCGGGGGTGCGGAGCCCGAGTCGGGCGAGGAGGGCGGTCATGGGGCTGGGGAGGAGGCGTGCACCGCAGCAGCGCGTCCAACGGCGCCGCCCAACGGTAGCGTCCGGCGCGGGGTTACCGCGCCCCGACCACCAACCCCGCCGCCAACAGCGCCCCGAATGCGAGCTGCAGCCGCCCCGTCTCGCCGAGCACCGGGATCAGCGCCGGCCCGCGCGCGCCGGCCGCGACGCGGCGGATCGGCCCCACGGCCAGCGGCAGCGCGAGGAGGGCGGCGAGCGCCGTCGGCCGCGACAGGACGAACGAGAACAGCCCCGTGAACGGCAGCAGGACGAGCGCGGCGTAGAACCCGCGCGTCCGCGCCTCCCCCATCCGCACGGCCAGCGTCCTCTTGCCGGCCGCCGTATCGCTCGGCACGTCGCGCAGGTTGTTGACGACGAGGAGGGCGCAGGCGAGCAGTCCGACCGGGCCCGCGGCGCGCGCGGCGAGTTGCGTGGCGGCGTTCCAGCCAGGCACCTGCGCGTACGCGGTGCCGACGGTCGCGACGAGGCCGAAGAAGACGAACACGCTCAACTCCCCGAAGCCGCGGTAGCCGTAAGGGCGCTCGCCGCCGGTGTAGAACCATGCCGCGAGGATGCAGGCGAGCCCGACGAGCACCAGCCGCGGGTCGGCGGCGAGGGCGAGCGCGAGGCCGGCGACCGCGGCGACGCCGAAGGCGAGGAACGCGGCCCGCTTCACCGCGGCCGCCGACTTCAGCCCCGAGGCGACGAGGCGCACCGGCCCGACACGCCCTGCGTCGGTGCCGCGCACGCCGTCGCTGTAGTCGTTGGCGTAGTTGACGCCGATCTGCAGGGCGAGGGCGACGACGAGGGCGGCGAGGGCGCGCCACGGGACGACGTGTGGCGCGGCGCAGGCAGTGCCGACGACGACGGGGACGACGGCGGCGGGGAGGGTGCGCGGGCGGGCGCCGAGGAGCCAGGGGTTCACGAGCGGGGAGGGCTGGTGTGCGCCTAGCGCGCCCGGTGCGACCGCTTGGCGTGCGACGACTTAGCCTGCGACGACTTGGCGTGTGACGACGAACCGCCGTGCGACGATCCGGACCTGCCGTGTGACGTCGCACCATGCGCATGCCCGCCGTGCGAATGCTCCGCGTGCGACGCATGCGACCGCGTGCCGTGCGAGCGGCCCGAGCGCCCGCGGCGGGACGAGCCGTGCCGCCGGCTTCGGCGCGACCGCGAGACCGGCTCCTCGTCCGACACCGTCGTCACCGTCGCGCTCTCCGGCGGCCGGTACGCCGTCACGGTGCACCGCGATGCCGCCTCGTCGGGCGTGGCCGCGCCCGCCTGGCACGTCCGCGCCGCGGCGACCAGGGCGTCGATGGAGCGGTAGCCGAGTGCCGGGCCCGCGTACTCGACGTGGGGCCAGTCCCAGGTGCGCTCGGGCGTGCCGATGATGTGGAACGCGCCGCTGTCCTGCTCCGTGACCCAGCGCCGGAACGCGACCCACGTGCGGTACGTCGACCGGCGCCCGAGCCGTCCGTCGCCGACCGAGATGTCGACCGCGCGCCCGTAGGAGTGCGCGGAGGTGAGGGTCGTCGTCCGCCCGTCGTTGCGGGCGAGGATCGCCGCCTGGCGTTCGGGCGTGCGGTACGTCTCGCGGACGTGAACCGGAAACCCGGCCGCGCGCGCGTTCGTGAGCAGGCGCTCGAACGCGGGGCGCGCATCGGGGTCGAGCGCGTCGAGCCCGGAATAGCTCGCCCGTCCGCCGGCGGCCGTCCACACGCGCGAGCCGCCGTGGGTGACGCGCGCCGTGAACGCGTCCCACGTCTCGCCGCTTGCGCGCGGGGCGGCAAGGCCGACGCGGATGTTGACGACGCGACAGGAACCGTAGAACGTCGCGGTCCGCCCCTCGTCCGGGCACCCGGGCGGGTGGGCAGCGTAGCGCAGCACCTCGCCCGCGGTCGCGGGGAGAAAGATCCGGCGCACGTCGTCGATCCCGAACACCGCGCGCAACCGCGCGCGGTCCTCCGCGCTGATCGTGCGGTCCGCGTCGCGCCCCACCCAGCGCACGCCGTGCGGCCCGTCGAGCGAGTCGAACGCGAGCGGCATCTGCGGTCCGGCGGACGCTGGCGGCGCGACCGGTGGCGGCGTCGACGCGGGCGGTACCACGGCCGGCGTCGTCGGGG
>DASWUT010000183.1:0-3923 GCA_036401455.1 Gemmatirosa sp.
GCGCGCCTCGCGGTGGACACGACGGCGTCGGTCTGGATGGATGTCGCCGTGCTGACGCGGCGTGTGGCGTCCGACCCACTCGTCGCCGACGCGCGCGTCGAGCGGCGACTCCCCGGTGTGCTGCGCGTCGTCGTGCACGAGCGCGTGCCGGTCGCGATCGTCCCGGGTGCGCGCGGTGCGCTCGTCGTGTACGATGCGACGGGGGTCGCGCTTCCGCTCTCGCCCGCGCGCGTCGGCGGCGTGGACGTCCCGCTCGCCGCGAGTGCCGATCCGGCGCTCCTGCGCGCGCTTGGCGCGCTGCGCGCGGGTGCGCCGCGCGTGTACGCCCGCGTGCTCGAGGCGGCGCGTGCACCGCGGGCCGCGGCCGGTGCCGTTGGACCGGCACCGTTAGGCGGTGCGTCGTCCGCGCCGGATCGCGACGAGTTGGATTTCGTGCTCGCTGCCGAGCCGCCGGCCGCGGCGGCTCCGGGGAGCGCGGCCGCGTCGTCCGGTTCGGTGTTCGTCCGCGCGGCGGTCGACGTGAATGCCGCGCGGTTCTCCGATCTCGCGCCCGTGGAGCGCGATCTCGCGCGCCGCGGCGTGCGCGCGGCCGAGTTGGACCTCCGCTTCCGCGACCAGGTCGTCGCGCGCCTGCCGTAGCGCGCGTCCGCGACCCCCATCCGTGCCGTCCCCGCAGCGCCTCCCCGCACGCCCCTTCGCATGAAGCAGGAACGCATCGTCGCCGGACTCGACATCGGGTCGGCACGCACGACGGCCGTGATCGCCGAAGTCGTCGGGGAGCCACCGCGCCGTCCAGGCGTACGCGTGTTAGGCGTCGGCCAGGCACGCACCACGGGGCTCCGCCGCGGCGCGATCGCGGACATCGAGGAGGCGACGCGTTCGGTGCGCACAGCGCTCGACGAGGCCGAGCGGATGGCCGGCGCGCGGCCGGATGGCGTGTATTGCGGCATCGCCGGCGAGCACGTGCGCGCGGTCACGAGTCAGGGAATCGTCGCCGTGGCCGGCGACGAGATCACGCGCGCTGACGTCGAGCGCGTCAATGGCGTTGCACGGGCGCTCGCGATCCCGCCAGACCGCGAGCTGCTACACGCGATTCCGCAGGAGTACACGGTCGACCGAACGTCGGGGATCCAGGATCCTGTCGGAATGGGCGGTATGCGGCTTGAGACCGAGATGTACCTCGTCACGATCGGCAGCCAACCGGCGGCGAACGTGCGGAAGGCGGTCGAGCGCGCCGGTCACCGCGTGCGCGAGCTCGTGCTCGAGCCACTCGCGAGCGCGCTCGCGGTGCTCACCGAGGACGAGAAGGAGCTTGGTGTCACGCTGGTCGAGATGGGCGCGTCGGCGACCGACGTCGCGGTGTTCCACGAGGGGAAGATCCGCCATCTCGCGACGGTGCCTTACGGCGGGGCGCACGTGACGAGCGATCTCGTGCACGGCGTCAACGTGTCGCACTCGGACGCGGAGCAGTTGAAGGAGCAGTACGGTGCGGCGCTCGAGACGATGGTCGGTGGCGACGAAGTGATCGGACTGCCAGGGACGGCGACGCACGCGAGTCGCGAGGTGCCGCGCGAGCTGCTCGCGCACATCATCCACCAACGACTCGACGAAATCTTCGATCTCGTCGCGCGCGGCGTGCACGAGGCTGGATTCGGCGCGAAGATCGGGGGCGGCTACGTGCTCACGGGCGGCGGCGCCGAGCTGGCCGGCACGGCCGAACTCGCGCGCGACGTGTTCGGCGCGACGGTGCGCGTGGGGCGGCCGCTCGACACGATCGTCGGGCTGCGCGAAGCGCTCGACACACCGCGCGAGGCCACGGTTGCCGGGCTCGCGTTGTACGGCGCATCGCGCGCTGCGTTGGGCGCGGCGCCGACCAGTGCAACGCCGCGGCGCGCGACGACGGGTGCGCCCGCGATGGAGAAGTGGCGCGAGCGTGCCAAGCTGTGGTTGCAGGATTTCTTCTGATGTTTTCGCAATGTGCGGCGCTCGCGGAGCGGCGCCGATGCGGCGTGTGTCGTAGCGCACGAACTACCGTTCGGCACGTCGTGCCGGGCACAAGTTGCCGCGGTGGCAGGGCGGATGGCGCTCGTTATATTCGGCCACGGTTCCGTTACCGCCGGTGCGCCGCCCTCCCCCTCCCAGGCGCGGCCTGACACGCCGGACGCCGCGCGCAGACGATGCGCGGCGCGAGCGATCGACGCCCGGTCACCCCGGTCATCGCGGCGTCTCTGCACGCCGCATCCACCACCCCTGCAGTTCTCCGGAGTCGCGTCCGAATGATCTTCGAGTTCGAGGAGAGCGCCGCGCAGGACGCCCGCATGAAAGTCGTGGGCGTCGGCGGCGGCGGCGGCAACGCCGTCAACCGTATGATCGAGGAACATCTCGAGGGCGTCGAGTTCGTCTCGGTCAACACGGACGCGCAGGCGCTGCTCGGCTCGAAGAGCGACGTGAAGATCCAGATCGGCAAGAAGCTCACGCGCGGGCTCGGCGCAGGCGCGCGGCCGGAGATCGGCCGCCAGGCCGTCGACGAGAACCGCGACGAGGTGGGGCGCGTCGTCGCGAACACGGATCTCGTCTTCATCACGTGCGGCATGGGCGGCGGCACCGGCACGGGCGCGGCGCCCGTCGTGGCGGAGCTGGCGCGCGAGGCCGGCGCGCTCACGGTCGGCATCGTCACGAAGCCGTTCCTGTTCGAGGGGCGCAAGCGCATGCGCCAGGCGGAGCAGGGGATCAGCGAGATGCGCAAGCAGGTCGACACGATGATCGTCGTGCCTAACGAGCGGCTGCTCGCCGTCGTCGGAAAGGGGATCCCCTTTCAGGACGCGCTCAAGAAGGCCGACGAGGTCCTGCTGCACGCGACGCAGGGCATCTCGGCGCTCATCTCGGTGACGGGCCTCGTCAACGTCGACTTCGCCGACGTGCGCACCGTCATGCAGAACGGCGGCTCGGCACTGATGGGCACCGGGATGGGCCGCGGCGAGAATCGCGCGATGGAGGCCGCACAGCAGGCGATCTCGTCGCCGCTCCTCGACAACGTGAGCGTGTCGGGTGCGACGGGCGTGCTCGTCAACATCACCGGCGGCGCCGACCTCACGTTAGGCGAGGTGCACCAGATCAACGAGATCGTCCACGACGCCGTCGGCGATGACGCCGAAATCATCTTTGGCGCGGTGCACGAGCCGGCGATGCAGGGCGAGATCCGCGTGACGGTGATCGCGACCGGGTTCGACAAGGTCCTCGCGCTGGGCGGCGGGTCGGCCGCCGATGCGGTGAAGGGGCCCAACGTGCTGCCGTTCAACCGGGACGGTCGCGACCGTGCCCCACTCGGCGGCTCGCGCGTCATCTCGCCGGCACCGCGCACGGCGCCCGCGGCGGAAGCGCCGCGCCCGCGCGCGACGCCGTACGTTCCCCCCGAGCGCCTTCCCGCGCAGGATCTCAGCGACATGGAGATCCCGACGTTCATTCGCCGCCAGATGGACTGACGGCCGGGCCCGTCCCGGCCGGCGACACGGCGGCCCATTCCGCCGCGCGTTGTCGTCCTTCCACCATCGCATTCCGTCGTCGCTCGCCTCCATTCCGCCGCGCCGACACTCGACGGCAACCGTGTCCGTCGCGGTCGGCGCGACCGTTGTCGTGGCGACGGCGCTCGTCGCGCGTGGCGCCGAACGGAAAACTCGCGACACGATCCTCGCCGGTACGACGGTGGCCGCCGCCCGCCCTGACCCGGTCGTCGCGGCGCGCGGTGAACGCCTGCCCGGCGCCGTGCGTTCACAGGTGATGGACAACGTCGCGGCCGCGCTCCCCGTCGGCGGTGGGTCGGTCAGGGCCGTGCGGTTTCTTCGCGCGCCGCTCGAATATCGACGCATCTCGAGCACGTTCGGGATGCGCCAGCATCCGATCCTCGGCATCTGGAAACTGCACAC
>DASWUT010000184.1:0-5290 GCA_036401455.1 Gemmatirosa sp.
CCGCCTTCGCACTCGTCGCCCTGCTCGCGCCCGCGGTCGCGCGCGCGCAGACGACGGGCGCCTCCGGCAGCACCACCCGCACGGCGGCGCGCCCGCCGCGCCCGCTCTCGCTCGACGCCGCGCTCGACCTCGGCGAGCGGCAGAGCGAGAGCGTGCGCATCGCCGACGCCGCCGTTACCCGCGCGCGTGGCCAGGTGATCCAGGCGCGCTCGGCGTACTTCCCACAGCTGAGCGGCAGCGGATCGTACCAGCGGCAGGTCCAGAGCCAGTTCCAGGCGCTCGCCAATCAGGCTGCCGCGTCCGCGCCGGCATTCACGGCCCAGACGCCCGTGTCGCTCTGCACGCCGACGATCGCCGCCAACGCGACCCCGGCGGACCGCACCGCCGCGCTGGCTGCCGCCCAGACCTGCCCGTCCAGCGCGGGCGGCGGCATCGGCAGCCTCACGAAGGCGTTCGCCAACCCCAACACCATCGTCCTCGGCGTCAGCGGAAGCCAGACGCTCTACGCCGGCGGGCGGCTCGGCGCGTCGCGCCGGTCGGCGGCGGCCGGGCAGCGCTCCGCGGACATCGGCCTCACCAGCACGCGCGCCCAGGTCCGCCTGGACGTCGCGACGGCATACTACGACGCCTCGCTCACCGACGTGCTCGTCGGGATCGCGGAGAGCACGCTCGTGCAGGCGGAACGCGCGTACCGACAGACCGCGTTAGGCCGCGAGGTCGGCAACGTCAGCGAATTCGACATGCTCCGCGCCCGCGTGTCGCGCGACAACCAGCGCCCGGTGCTCGTCCAGGCGCGCGGCAACCGCGACATCGCCTACCTGCGCTTGCGGCAGCTGCTCAACGTGCCGCTCGACGAGCCGCTGCGCCTCACGACCCCGCTTCCACTCCCCCCGGGTGCAGCCGTCGCGGGTGCGCCCGGCTCGGGGCTGACGGGCGCGACGGCGGGCGCCGGTCCCACGGGCATCCGCCGCGACAGCGTCGCGCGCAGCGTCGTCCGCGGCGACACCGTCCGCATCACGCGCGTCGACTTCGATCCGGCCGAGATCCTCGCCGACGACCGTCAGGTGACGGCCGCGGTCGACAGCGCGGTCGCGCGGGCCGACACCGCGGGCCGCTCGCGCGCGACCGCCCGCCAATCGCGCGAGAACCTGACCGTGCAGCAGAGCCTCGTGCGCATCGCGCGTGCGGAGCGCCTTCCGTCGCTCGCGCTGCAGGCCAACTACCAGCGTTACGGCTACCCGACCGGCAACGGCATCTCGTTCCCGACGGCGATCAACCAGTTCTACCCCAACTTCACGCTCGGCCTCGGCCTGTCCGTGCCGGTGTTCAGCGGCGGGCGCGTCGGGGCCGACGTGCTCGTCGCCGAGGCCAACCTGCGCGAGGCCGAAGCCACGTCGCGCCAGGTCGAGCAGCTCGCGTCGCTCGACGCGCAGCTCGCCGTGACGCAGTTCGCGCAGGCCGAGGCGCAGCTCCGCTCCACGGCGGGCACGGCCGAGCAGGCGGCGCGCGCGTACCAGATCGCCGAGGTCCGCTTCCGCGAGGGGCTGTCGACGGAGATCGAACTCGCGGACTCGCGCGTGCAGTTGCAGCAGGCGCAGGCCAACGCCGCACAGGCCGCCCGCGATCGCGAAATTGCCCGGCTCCGCCTCACGCTGCTCCGTGACCTGCCGTTGTCCTCCACCGTGCAGAGCGGTGCGCAGAGCGGCGCGGGCAGCACGGTCGGCAGCACGACGCAATCGGGCGTGAGCTCGGGCGTCGGTGCGGGCACGAGCGGCACGACCAGCACGACCGGCGCCGCCGGCACGTCCACTACGACCACCACGACCGGCAGCGTCCCGGGCACCACGACGACGGGCCAGCCGCAGACCGGGACCGGCACGCCATGATCCGCACCGCCGCGCACTCTCACTCCACGCCGACCCGCATGTTTCGCCCGACCCCCCGCGCCGTCGCGCTCCTCGCCACTGGCTTTGGCCTGATGGGGTTAGGCGCCTGCAAGCGCGGCGCGGCCCAGGCCGCGCAGGACTCGGCCGCCGCGGCCAACGCGCCCACCGTCGTCGGCCTCGAGAACGTCGCGCTGGTCGCGCGCGACCGTCTCGCGAGCGGACCGACGCTCTCCGGCGCGCTCACCCCGGAGCGCGCCGCCACGCTGCGCGCACAGTCGAGCGGCACGGTGACCGCGATCTACGCCGAGGCCGGGCAGCGCGTCTCGCAGGGCCAGTCGCTGGCCCGCGTCGAGACGACGGGCCTCCCCGATCAGGTCGCGAGTGCGCGCGCGCAGCTCGCCGCGGCGCGCGCGAACGCCGCGGTCGCAGCCCGCGACGCCGAACGCAACGACCGCCTCCTTGTCGCGGGCGCGATCGCGGCGCGCGATGCGGAGGCGTCGCGGGCCCAGGCGACGGCGTCGCGGGCGCAGGTCACGGCCGCCGAGGCGCAACTCGCCACCGCCCAACGCCAGCTCGGCAACACGAGCGCGGCCGCGCCGTTCGCGGGCATCGTCGGCACGCGCTCGGTCAACGTCGGCGACGTCGTCAGCCCGGGCACCGCGCTCTACACCGTCGTCGACCCGTCGAGCATGCAGCTGACGGGCAGCGTCAACGCCGACCAGCTCGGGCAGGTGCGCCTCGGCCAGCCGGTGCGCTTCACGGTCACCGGGTACCCGGGGCGTGACTTCACGGGACGCGTCACGCGTATCGCGCCCGTCGCCGACCCGACCACGCGCCAGGTGCAGATCATCGCGTCCATCCCGAACGCCGGCAACACGCTCGTCGGTGGCCTCTACGCCGAGGGGCGCGTGACGAGTGAGACGCGCGATGCACTCGTCGTCCCGGCCGACGCGGTCGACCAGCGCGGCGTGGCCCCGACGGTCGTGCGCGTGCGCGGCGGCCGCGCCGAACGCGTTCCCGTGCAGCTCGGCCTTCGTGACGACGCCGCCGAGCGCCAGGAAATCCGCGGCGCGATCGCGGTCGGCGACACCCTGCTTCGCGGTGCGGCGCAGGCGCTCGCGCCGGGCAGTCTCGTCCGCGTCGCCACCGTCGCCAATGACCGGCCGGTGACGCCGCACTGAGCGGCGCCGCACGGGGCCTGCCATTCCGTGGTGGACGGGTCCGGACGTTGCGCACTCCGGATCGGGAGCGTATGATTGCGACCGTACCCGCAATCGGACCACCCGCACTCGGAGCGCCATGGCAGCCCCCCGCCTCGCCTACCCGACCACGCGCTACAGCCCATCGCCGCTCGTCGATCTCGCCCAGCGCGACGAGCGGGAGCGGCTGAGCCCCTCGGCGTTGCGGGGGTTCTTCAACATCATGGCGCGCTGGCAGGTGCGTGACGAGGACGCCCGCGCCCTGCTCGGCGGCGTGTCCAACGGGCCGTACTACGAGTGGAAGCGGCGCCCCGAGCGCACTCTCGACCAGGACACGCTGCAACGCATCTCGTACCTCGTCGGGATCTTCAAGGCGCTGCACATCCTGCACGGCGAGGCGCTGGCCGACGAGTGGGTCCGGCTGCCGAACGCCAACGGCCTGTTCGGCGGCCAGACGCCGCTCGAGTTCATGCGACGCGGCGGCATCCCCGCGATGCAGACGGTCCGGCGCCTGCTCGACGCCCGCCGCGCGGGGCTGTGAGCGATGCGCCCATCGACGCGCCCGACGGCGCGCCCATCGATACTACCGACACGTACGGCGCGCTCCCGTTCTGCAGTCTCGTCCGCCAGGACGACACCCACCGCCTGATCTCGTCGCACTACCGGCCGGGTGAGGAGAGCGTGCTCGCGCTCATCGCCGACGGCGCCGGCCACCTCGAGGACCTGTTCGCCCTCGACCACGCGACCAACGACCGCCTGCTGGCCGAGCATGATCTGCTGCCGGGGATCGGCGTGCACGAACTCGTCTTCGGCCTGCCCAACTACCGCGTCGTCAACGCTGCGTTCACCCACGCGCACCCCAACGGCAGCCGCTGGAACGGTCCTGACCGCGGTGCATGGTACGCCGCGTACGAAATCGAGACCTCGCAGACCGAAGTCGCCTGGCACAAGGCCGTTGCGCTGGCCGAGATCGGCCGCTTCGAGGACAGCGTGACCTACGACGACTATCTGAGCGACCTGCGCGGCTTCTTCCACGACGTGCGCCCCTCGGCCGACCGGGAGGCGCGGTTCGCGGCCTGTCTTGCCCCCGACAGCTACGTCGCCTCGCAGCTGCTCGCCGAGTCGCTGATCGCGCACGGATCGCTCGGCGTGGTGTACCCGAGCGTGCGGCACCCGGGTGGGACGTGTGTGGCCTGCTTCCGCCCCGCGCTCGTCGCCGACGTGCGCCGCGGCACGACGTACCGCTTCACGTGGAACGGCGACCCGGCGCCGGTGATTACGATCGAACCCGGACCCTGACGTTCGTCGCGGGTGTGGGTACGGACTGCGACTGCGGTCCGCGCCAGTACATTCCCGCGCGTCCCCTCTCGCCGAGGTCGCACATCCCGCTCTGGCTCCTGCCGGACGCCGTCACGCTCAGCCCGCTCGAGCAGCTGTCGGCGTATCTCACGCTCGCGGTCACCCCGATCATCACCGAGGAGTTCGCGCCGATCCTCGGCGGGCTCGCGGTGTCGCAGGGGCAGCTCGGGCTCGTCCGTGTGATCGTCGCCGTCACCGTCGGCGGGTGGATCGCGACGGCGCTGCTCTACCTGCTCGGCGCATGGCAGGGGCCGTGGGTGCGCCGGCGGTTCCCGCAGGCCGGGCGCGCGATGGACGCGTTGACACGCGCCGTGTGCAAGCGCCCGTGGCGGGCATCGTTCGCCGTGCGCATCGCATTCGGCGCGCGGCTGCTGCTCCCGCTCGCCTGCGGCGTGGCGCACGTGCGCCCGGCGGTGTACTTCGTGGGCTCGCTCGCCGGGTCTGCCGCGTGGTCGATCGTGTTCGTGCTCATCGGCTACGAATTCGGTGAGGCGGCGATCCACACGCTCGAGCGCGTGCGCGCGTATGATCGGTACGGCTACGCGCTCGTCGCGATCGCGGTCGTCATCGGCGCGGGCGTGCTGTGGCGCCGACGCGCGCGCCGCGAAGCGGCCGACACGCTGCCCGAATGATCCCTGTTCGACGTTTCCGTGCGTTGGCGCGTGCGAACGCGTGCGTCGCGGCAGCGCTGGCCACCGCTGCCGTCGCCGGATGCGACGCCCGTCCGCGCGCGCGCGGACCGGGCGTGGCGATGGCGCAGGCCCTCACCCCGCGCGTGGCGCCGGGTGCGGTGACCGAGCAGACGTTCCGGTTCGATGCGTTCGGGACGGTGCACGTGCTGCACGC
>DASWUT010000185.1:0-1888 GCA_036401455.1 Gemmatirosa sp.
AGCTGCAGCACGCGGTGAACGACGTCATCAACAAGCTGCCGCGTCCGGCGTGACAGATTCGCGGCGGGGCGGGGAAGGGCAACGGCTTGAGACGGGATTTACGGGATGAACGGGATTGAGCTCCCGCGGGGTTGGTCCGTCGTGGCAGACCCAAACAGCCCTTTTGGGGTCAGCGAGGACGGACCGTCTCGCACGAGCCCAATCCCGTTCATCCCGTAAATCCCGTCAAAGCTCTTGCCCTTCCCACACTCGCCCTGACCACGACGTGCGCTAGCTGCGCTTGAACATCCCGCGCAGCCGGCCCAGCAGCCCTGCGTTCTCTTCCGTACCCACGCCCGCGGTGGCCGGCGTCGCGGTCGCGCTTCCGCGGGCGGCCGTCGCCGGCATCGGCGCGGCGAGCGCCTCGCGCAGGGCAGCCGCGAACGCGCGCACGTCGGGGTAGCGGTCCTCGGGCTTCTTGGCGAGCCCCTTCATCACGACGGCCTCGACGGCCGGGTGAATGAACAATCCTTCCTTGGCGGCGCTGAGCGCCTGGGGGGGTTGGGAGAGCAGCTGGGTGAACATCTCGCGCGGCGACTTACCCGTGTACGGGTGGCAGCCCGAGAGGAGGAAGTAGGCGATCGTCGCAAGCGAGTACTGGTCGGCCGCGGCGGTGACCATCTCGCCCGAGAGCGCCTCGGGTGCGACGTACATGAGCGTGCCGACGAAGAAGCCGGCGCGCGTGAGCCGCTGGTCCGCGGTCTGGTCGGCCTGGGCCGCGATCCCGAAGTCGAGCAGCTTGATCTGCCGCTTGACCGGATCCCACATGACGTTGTCCGGCTTCAGGTCGCGGTGGACGATGCCGGCGTCGTGCGCGGCCTGCACGGCGTCACCGATCTGCCCGACGATGTCCGCAACGTCGGCCGGCGGGATGGGGCAGTGACGCTTGGCGTACTTCTCGAGCAGCTCGCCGCCGGCCCACTCGATGGCGAGGAAGTGCAGCACCGACCCGCCTTCGGTCAGTGGCGACTCGCCGAGTTCGAGGGTGCGCACCACGTTCGGGTGCTCCACCTGGCTGCCGTACTTCGCCTCGCGCACGAAGCGCGACACGGCGGTGCTGTCGTCCCGCAGCTTGTCGCGGAGCACCTTGAGGGCGACGGTGCCGTGCTCCGGATGGTCCGCCCGATAAACGGCGGACGTCCCACCCTCTCCGACGACACCACGGATCGTGTAGCCGGCGAGCGTCTCGCCCACCAGGGACTCTCGGGACATGCGGCGAACCTACTGCGCGCGGGGGAGCGGGGCAACGGGCGCGGGAGCAGGCACGGTAACGGCCGCGTCCAGCCGGTCGACCATCGCCGCGACCTCCTCGACGCGCGCCGCCAGCGCCGCCTGCCGCGTCCGCAACTCGGCCGCGCGCGCGCCACGCCGTCGGAGCAGCAGAAAGCGCCGCGCGTCGCGCCACGCCAGCTGCCACCCCTCGCCCGCGACGACGGTGAGCACGAGGAGGGGCGGCACGAGCAGGAGGACAAGCACCGCCGCCCACCACGCGACGGCCACGCCCGCCACGACGGCGAGCAGCAGCGTCCAGACCACGAAGCACGCCCCGCCGACGAGCGTCTTGGCCGTGGCGAGCACGTCGCGCTCGTCGGGCGCGACCATCCGGGCCGCGACGATCCCGGTAAGCCGGTACGGCACCCAGCCGACGACCGCGCCGATGCCGGCGAGCCCGCCGACGACCGCCAGAAACACGCGCCGCCGCGCCCACCCGGCGGCGGTACCGAGGTCGGTGGGGAGGGCGAGGTCGCCGGGCGCGAGGCGGAGTACGCCGAGCAGGCGCTCGTGGTTGCGGAGGGCACGGGCGAGGTCGCCGACCGCGGCGCGCGCCTGCTCGCCGTCGGTGCCGGGC
>DASWUT010000186.1:0-13745 GCA_036401455.1 Gemmatirosa sp.
GCGACGCCGGGGCGGATCCCGGCCGTGCCGTTGCCCGCGCCCGCGCCGCCGGGTGTGGGTGGCGCGAGGGGACGGCCGATCGAGCCGAGGCCGCTCGTGAGCGGGTTGTTGACGCCGGAAATGGACATGGTCGGGAAGATCGCTGGGGGAGCTCGGCTCGGAACGCGCGGTTCAGATGTCGATCGCCTTCTTCAACATCGCCTTCGCCGACTGAAAGACCGTCGCGTTGGCGTCGTAGACGCGGCGCGCGTCGAGCAGGTCGATCATCTCGTCGGTCGTGCGGACGTTCGGGTAGCGCACGTAGCCGTTGGTGTCCGCGTCGGGGTGCCCCGGGTCGTAGACGAGCGGGCCTTCGGTCTGATCGTCCTGGATGCCGGCGACGCGCACGCCGTGCTGCCCGTCGTCTCCGCCAAACGGAAACGGCGACCCCGCCGCGGGCAGGAGCGGGACCTGCACCGTGCGCGACTGATCGCCGGTCGTGGCTGCCGCCGTGCCGAACGCGGCGTTGCTGCGCACTGCGGCGAGCGCGGGCACCTGGAATGCCGCCGACCCGAACGGTGGCACCGGCGTCGCCGTCGTGCCGCTGAGTCCACCCGGCGTCACCGCGCCGAACAGCTGCGTGTCCGCCGTCGCCGACTGCATCACGGTCACCTTGCGCCGGTACGGCTTTCCGTCCGGTCCGCGCGTGACTTCGGCGTTGGCGAGGTTGCTCGCCACGGTCTCGATGCGGGCGCGTTGCGCCGACAGCCCGCTCGCCGCGATCGCCAGCGTGCGGAACATCGGGCGGATGGGCGACTGCGGTACGTAGGCCGGTAACAGGCCAATCTGCGTCGGAGGCATCAGCGCGTTCCCGTCACGACTTCATCGCCGTGCGCAGCTGCGAATAGGCGGTCTGCAGCAGCTTCGCCGTCGCCTCGTAGCGCAGCTGTTCGTCGCCGAGGCTCACCATCTCGCCTTCGAGGTCGGGCGGCGGCCCGGGCACCGCGCCACTCGCGCTCTCGGCCGTCGTCGCCGGCATCGCGAAGCCGTCGGCGTTGTTGAGCGACGCCTTGGCCACGCGGTCCGCGACCGCGCGCGTGCGGGCCGCGCTCGCGTCGAGCGCGCCGCGGATCGACGACGCGCCGGTCGTACGATCGATGAACCCGAAGAGCATCGGAGGAAGGCGGAAAGGGGAAGGGAAGCGCCGCTGGCGGGGAAGGCAACTCGAGGACCGGTCGGCCGACCGGCCAGTCTGTCGTAGTAAGCGCTTACGGAACAACGATTTATGCGAAACGTCCACCGTGCAGCCGGCCAGGCGGCAGCGCGGCAGGAACGGCCATCGCGGCACGAATTGCCGAGCCACTCTGGTGAACATTTGGCGCTGCCGGTGCGTATGACGGCGAACCCGTCCTGCTTACGACCCGGCTCCGTCCGGTCGCGGCCGGCCGTCGTGCGTTCCCTTCCGCTCCCACCATGCTTCTCCGTCCCTTCCGGTCCGGCCACGCCCGCTGGCTCGGCGCCGCCATCGTCGGTGCCCTCATCCAGCCCGCTGCCGCACGGACCGTCCTGGCGCAGTCCTCGGCCGGGTCGGCCACGGTCGCCCGCGGTGCCCTGCCCCGCGCGATCGACCCGTCCAACTTCGACACCACGTGTGCCGCCTGCACCAACTTCTTCCAGTTCGCCAACGGTGGCTGGTTGAAGCGCACGACGATTCCCGCCGCGTACTCGCGCTGGGGCAGCTTCAACGAGCTGCAGGACCAGAATGAACTCGTGCTGCGCCAGGTGATCGAGGCGTCGGCGGCCAACACCGCCGCGCCGCACGGCAGCAACGACCAGAAGATCGGCTCGTACTACCGCTCGTGCATGGACTCCGCGGCCACCGAGCGCATGGGGCTGGACCCCGTCCGCCCCGTGCTGCAGCAGATCGATGCGCTCACCAGCGTCGACCAGATGAAGCAGCGCCTCGGCCTGCTCGAGCACGACGCGGGCGTGGCGCCGTTCGGCGCCGGCGCCGGCCAGGACCGGAAGGACAGCAAGACCGTCATCGTCAACGTCGGCCAGGGCGGCACGTCGCTCCCCGACCGCGACTATTACCTGAGCGACGCGCCGCGCTACAAGACCGTGCGCGACGCCTACGCGCCGCACGTCGCGCGCATGCTCGTCCTCGCCGGCGAGAGCCAGACCGCGGCCGACTCCGACGCCGCCCGCGTGGTCGCGCTCGAGACGAGCCTGGCCCGGGCGCAGATGCCGCGCGTTGCGATGCGCGACCCGAACGCGACGTACCACAAGATGACCGTCGCGGACCTGCAGAAGGCGACACCCGGCTTCGACTGGGTGCGCTTCTTCACGGACGCGGGCGCGCCGGGCGTGAGCCCGACGACCACGGTCAACGTCGCGCAGCCTGCGTTCCTCGCCACGCTCGACACGCTGTACGGCACGCAGTCGATCGCGACGTGGAAGGCGTACCTCGGCTGGCAGGCGCTCAACCGTGCGGCCCCCACCCTCTCCAGCGCGTTCGTCAACGAGCAGTTCGCCTTCAACCGCAACCTGTCCGGCGCGACCGAGCAGCTGCCTCGCTGGAAGCGGTGCGTCAACTCCACCAACGCCGCGCTCGGCGAGCTCGTCGGACAGGAGTACGTCAAGCGCACGTTCACGGCCAAGGACAAGGCGCGCGCCCTGGCGATGGTCGAGAACCTCCAGAGCGCGCTTCGCGACCGGATTCGCACGCTCGACTGGATGAGCGACAGCACCAAGCAGCAGGCGCTCGCCAAGCTCGACGCGTTCACGAAGAAGATTGGCTACCCCGACACCTGGCGCGACTACTCCAAGCTCGACGTTGCGGACAACTCGTACTACGACAATGCGCGCCGCGCCCAGCAGTTCAACGAGGCGCGCAACTGGAACAAGCTCGGCAAGCCGGTCGACCGCACGGAGTGGGGCATGACGCCGCCGACGGTGAACGCGTACTACAACCCGGCCGTCAACGAGATCGTCTTCCCGGCCGGCATCCTCCAGTTCCCGTTCTACAACCCGCGCGCCGACGACGCCGTCAACTACGGCGCGATGGGCGCGGTGATCGGGCACGAGATGTCGCACGGCTTCGACGACCAGGGGCGCCAGTTCGACGCGCAGGGCAACCTTCGCGACTGGTGGACCGCGGCTGATGCGGCCAAGTTCAAGACGCAGGCGCAGCGCGTCGTCGACCAGTTCAACGCCTACACCGTGGTCGACACCGCGACGCACGTGAATGGCTCGCTCACCCAGGGGGAAAACATCGCCGACCTCGGCGGCCTCACGATCGCCTACGCCGCGATGGAGAAGGCGTACACGGGCAAGTCGAAGGCGAAGATCGACGGCTTCACCCCCGAGCAGCGCTTCTTCCTCGGCTGGGCGCAGGTCTGGCGCGAGGTGCAGCGCCCGGAGGCCGCGCGCGTCGCCGCCGCTACCGACCCACACTCGCCAGGCATGTACCGTGTGAACGGGCCGCTGTCCAACATGCCCGAGTTCAAGGCCGCGTGGGGCTGCAAGGACGCCGACCCAATGGTCCGCCCCGCCCAGCAGCGCGCGAGCATCTGGTAGGCCGCGGCTGCTGACATACCGTCGGTGAAGCGCGTCGGGTGACGCGTTGAACGGGCCGCCGTGCGATGGATTGCACGGCGGCCCGTTTTTCTGCCCGGCGGCGCGCCCACGACGCGTGCGGCGGGGTAATATGCCGGTTCCGTCATTCGATTTCGCCCACACCGTCGTCGACGATGTCGCTTCGCCGTTCCCGCCTCTTTCGTCTGGCGCTGACCCTCGCGGTCGCGCCCGCCACTGCACCTGTCATCGCCACCGCGCAGGGCTCGGCCGCGGCGGTCCCGCCCTCGGCGCGCGGTCGCGGGATCGACCCCGCCAACCTCGACACCACCTGCGCCGCGTGCACCAACTTCTTCCAGTTCGCCGACGGCGGCTGGCTGAAGCGCAACACCATCCCGGCCGCCTACCCGTCCTGGGGCAGCTTCAACGAGCTGCAGGACCGCAACGAGGCCGTGCTGCGTCAGATCCTCGACGCCGACGCGGCCGACCGGTCGGCCGCGGCCGGCAGCAACGCGCAGAAGATCGGCGCCTACTACCGCAGCTGCCTCGACTCCGCGGCCATCGACCGCGCCGGCCTCGCGCCGATCGCGCCCGTGCTCGGCCGCATCGCCGCGCTGCGCACCAACGCCGAGGTGCGCGACGCGTTAGGCTCGCTCGAACGCGAGAGCGGGCTGCCGCTGGCACCGTTCGGCACCGGTGTGGGCACCGACGACAAGCGCTCCGATTCGACGCTCGTCGTCTTCGCGCAGGGCGGCCTCGGCCTGCCCGATCGCGACTACTACACCAACGACGACGCCCGCGCGCGCGACCTGCGCACCAAATACGTCGCCCACGTCGCGCGCATGCTCGAGCTCGCGGGCGCCCCGGCCGCGGAGGCCGCTGCCGCCGCGACGCAGGTGCTCGCGCTCGAGACGAAACTCGCCCGCGCCCAGCTCACGCGCGTCGCGATGCGCGACCCCAACGCCATTTACCACCGGATGCCGCTGGCCGAGGCGCAGCGCCTCACGCCGAGCTTCACGTGGACGCGTTACCTCGCCGACGTCGGCGCGCCGCGCACCCTGTCCGGCGCCGCGCTCGTCAACGTCATGGAGCCGGCCTATTTCGCCACGGTCGACACGCTCCTCGCCCACGAGCCGGCCGCGACGTGGCGCACCTACCTGCGCTACCACGCCCTCGAGGGCGCCGCGCCGGCGCTGCCGACGCCGTTCGTGAAGGAGGCATTCGCCTTTCAGCGCAACTTCACTGGCGCGACCGAGCAGCTTCCGCGCTGGAAGCGCTGCACCGCCAGCGTCAACAACGCGCTCGGTGAGATGGTCGGCCAGGAATACGTCAAGCGTACTTTCACGCCAGAAGCCAAGGCGCGCGCGCTGGCGATGGTCGCCAATCTGCAGGCCGCGTTGGGCGATCGTATCCGCGCCCTCGACTGGATGAACGACAGCACCAAGCAGCAGGCGCTCACGAAGCTCGGTGCGTTCACCCGCAAGATCGGCTATCCCGACCGCTGGCGCGATTACTCCGCGCTGCAGGTCGCGGACGGCGACTATCTCGGTAACCAGCGCCGCGCCGCACTCTTTGAGGAGGCGCGCAACTGGAATAAGCTCGGCAAGCCGGTCGACAAGACGGAGTGGGGCATGACGCCGCCGACCGTCAACGCGTACTACAACCCGACCTGGAACGAAATCGTCTTCCCCGCCGGCATCCTCCAGCCGCCCTTCTACGACCCGCAGGCCGACGACGCCGTCAACTACGGCGCGATGGGCGCGGTGATCGGCCACGAGATGACCCATGGCTTCGATGACGAGGGCCGGCAGTACGACGCCCAGGGCAACCTGCGTGACTGGTGGACCGCGGGCGACGCCAAACGCTACAACGCCGAGGCGCAGAAGGTCATCGATCAGTTCAACGCCTACACCGTCGTCGACTCGTCGACGCACGTGAACGGCCGCCTCACCACGGGCGAGAACATCGCCGACTTCGGCGGGCTCACCGTCGCCTACGCGGCCATGCAGAAGGCCTACGCCAGCCAGCCGCGCACGCGCATCGACGGCTTCACCCCCGAACAGCGCTTCTTCCTCGGTTGGGCCCAGGTCTGGCGCGAGATCGAGCGTCCGGAGGCGGCCCGCGCACAGGTGGCTGTCGACCCGCACGCGCCCGCCCTCTGGCGCGTCAACGGCCCGCTGTCCAACATGCCCGAGTTCAGGGCCGCGTGGGGCTGTAAGGACGGCGACCCGATGGTCCGCCCCGCCCAGCAGCGCGCGAGCATCTGGTAGAATGCAGGCCACGTAAGCTCCGCCCCGCTCCCCGCCGAGTGCCCGTCTAGCCCGAGTGCCCGTGTCGGACCACCATCGCCGCGCGATCCGCGTCGCGCAACTCGGGCTCGTCGTCAATGCCGCGCTCGCGGGGACGAAGCTGGCGGCGGGCATCTTCGGCCACACGTACGCGCTCGTCGCCGACGCGGTCGAGAGCGGGGCGGACATCCTCGCCTCGGCCGTCGTCTGGGGCGGCCTCGCCGTCGCCGCCCGTCCGGCGGACCGCGACCACCCATACGGCCACGGCAAGGCCGAGGCGCTCGCCGCGGCGGTCGTCTCGGCCATGCTCGTCGTCGCCGCCGTCGGTATCGCGATCGAAGCCGTCCGCGAGATCCGCACGCCGCACCAGCTCCCGGCGCCGTGGACGCTCGGCGTGCTCGTCATTGCGTTCGCCCTTAAGTGGCGCCTCATGCAGCGCGCCGGCGCCGTCGGCGCCGACAGCGGCAGCCCCGTCGTGCGCGCCGACGCCGGCCACCATCTGAGCGACGCCGTGACGTCGGCCGCCGCGTTCGTCGGGATCGCGGTCGCTGTCGTCGGTAGTCGCCTGCATGGCCACCCCGCGTGGGCCTCCGCCGACGACTGGGCCGCGCTGCTCGCCTCGGGCGTCATCGCCTACAACGGCGTGCAGCTCCTGCGCCCCGCGCTCCACGACCTCATGGACCGCATGCCGGATGGCTCCGTCGTAGGCGCGGTCGAACGCGCGGCGCGCGCCGTCGACGGCGTACTCGACGTCGAAAAGCTGAACGTCCGCCGCGCGGGCACGGTCTACTACGTCGACATTCACGTGCAGGCCGCGCCCAAGACCCCGCTCGACGAAGCGCACGTGTTGGGCGGCATGGTAAAGGGCGCAATCCGCCGCGAAGTTCCCGCGGTCGACGGGGTGCTCGTGCACATGGAGCCGTTCGAGGGCTGAATCGCGTCGTGGTACGAAATGGGCACGGGGCGCGCGCTCCACCTCAGCCCCGACGCCTTCATGCGTGCCACTCGTCGTCCGCCCAACACCGCCCTCTGGCTCACCGCGGCCGGCGCGGCCTACTGGACCGCGCGCACCCTCGCCCGTCGCGCACGACGTGTCGACTTCCGCGGCCAGGTCGCCCTCGTCACCGGCGGTTCGCGCGGACTCGGTCTCGAGCTCGCGCGCCGGCTCGTCGACGCGGGCGCGCGCGTGGCGATCTGCGCGCGCGACGAGGTCGCCCTCAGTCGTGCGCTCGCGGAACTCGTCCAGCGTGCTGCCGACCGCGGTGGCCACGCCGACCACGTGCTCGCCCTCCCCTGCGACGTCACGGTCGAGCAGGAGGTGGAGCAGTTAGTCGCGACCGTCGAGCATCGCCTCGGTCCCATCGACCTGCTCATCAACAACGCGGGCACGATCGAGGTCGGCCCGTCCGAGCAGATGACTCGCGCCGACTTCGACGAGGCGATGGCGACCAACTTCTATGGCGCGCTGCACGCCGTGCTCGCCGCCTCGCCCGGCATGCGCGCGCGCCGCTCGGGGCGCATCGTCAACATCGCCTCGATCGGTGGCAAGATCTCGGTCCCACACCTGCTTCCGTACTCGGCGAGCAAGTTCGCGCTCGTCGGGCTCTCCGAGGGGCTCCGCACGTCGCTCGCCAAGCACGGCGTCGTCGTGACCACGGTGTGCCCCGGCGAGATCCGCACCGGCAGTACGGTGCACGCGGTGTTCAAGGGCGATCAGGCGGAAGAGTACCGCTGGTTTGCGACCAACAGCTCTGCGCCGCTGGCGAGCATCTCGACCGACCTCATCGCGCGTCGGATCCTCGACGCCGCGGCGCACGGTGATGCCGAGCTGATCACCCCGGCCAGCGCGTGGCTCCTGGCGAAGTTCCACGACCTCGCGCCCGGACTCGCGGTCGATCTCGCCGGCCTCGCCGAGCGTACGCTTCCCGCCCCGGCGCCGGGGGGCACGGCCCGACGCGCAGGGCACGAGGTGAGCGACCGCCTCCCCGGTTGGGCGCGCGGCGTCCAGGATCGCGCCGTTGCGGATTACAACCAGGGCCAACGCTTCGCGCCGTGACTGGACCACCACGCGCTCGTACGTGCGGGGCGCCACAGTCACGTGATACCGGGGCAGCTGCGCCCTTCAGCTCGCCCTGATCTGGCTCGGGCGCACGTTCGACCGGCGCGAGGACGGCGTTAGGCACCGTCCCGCCCGGGCCCGTTCAGTTTGTTGCGCAGCGTGCGCACCGAGATGCCGAGTAGCTCCGACGCACGCGTCCGGTTGCCCTTCGCCACCTCGAGCGCCCGCTCGATCAGCACCGCCTCCGCCCGCGTCACGTCCAGCGAGTGCAGCACCACTCGCATCGGGTCGTCCGCTGCGCGATCACCGTCGGCCGCCGCACCGTTCGACGCCGCGAGCGCGGCCAGCGCCGCGCCCCGCGCCCCCGGCCCACCCGTGCCGATCCCCGCTCCCGTCAGCCCGAATCGTGCGGGCTCCAGCGCGTGCGGCAGCAACGTGGACTCGGGCGACAGAATGACCGCCCGCTCGATCACGTGCTGCAGCTCGCGCACGTTTCCCGGCCACGCGTATCGCTGCAACGCCGCCATCGTGTCCGGCGCGATCCCGTCGAATCGCTTGCCCATCTCCTCGGCCGTCCGAACTGCGAAGCGCGTCGCCAGCAGCGGCACGTCCTCCGGCCGTTCGCGAAGCGGCGGGATCGACAGCGGGATCACACTCAGCCGGTAGTACAGGTCCTGGCGGAACGTTCCCGCGGCCGCCTCCGCGGCGAGGTCGCGATTGGTGGTCGCAATGATCCGCACGTCCACCTTCACTGGCTGCGTCCCGCCCACCCGCTCGAACTCCTGCTCCTGCAGCACGCGCAGCAGCTTCGCCTGCAGGTCCAGCCGCATCTCGCTCACTTCATCCAGCAGGAGCGTCCCTCGGTGCGCGCGCCCGAACGCGCCCTCCACGCGCCGAATCGCCCCCGTGAACGCGCCCTTCTCGTGGCCGAACAGCGCGCTCTCGATCAACCCTTCGGGCAGCGCCGCACAGTTGAGTTGGATGAATGGTCGGTCGCGCCGCTCGCTCTGATCGTGCACCGCGCGCGCGAACAGCTCTTTCCCCGTTCCGCTCTCACCCTGGAGCAGCACCGTCGCACGTGTCGGTGCGGCAGTCTTCACCGTCTGCAACAGGCGCCGCATCGCCAGCGAGTCGCCGACGATCTGCCGCTCGCTCCGGATCGCGCTCACCTCGCGGCGCAGCGCTTCGTTCTCGCGCTTGAGCCGCACGTACTCCAGTGCCTGATCCACCGCCAGCTCGAGTTGCTGCGGCCGCACGGGCTTGGTGATGTAGTCCACCGCCCCCGCCTTGATCGCCGTCACCGCGTGCTCGATCGACGCGTGCCCGGTCAGCATGATCACCGGCACGTCGTGCCCCTCGCGCTGCAACATCGTGAGGAACTCGAGCCCCGTGATCCCCGGCATCCGGTAGTCCGAGATCACGAGGTCGATCGCCGACCGCTCGAGCACGTGCAGCGCTTCGGCGACGTGACGCGCCCCCACGGGATCGTGCCCGGCCCGTCGCAGCGTGTCGTCGAGAATCAGGCCGACGGCGGCATCGTCGTCGACCCACAGGATGGTGGCCATGGGCGGAAGGTATTGCCGGCCCTCGCACGGCGCACCATACCCCGAATCGTGACCGCCGACCCGGTCGGGCGTCCTCTGCCCGTCGCGCGGGCACCTTCCGCCCGCCTCGTCCCGCACCGTCACCGTCGCATGCGCGTCACCTCCGCCGGTCAGACGCAAGCCATCATCGCTCGCCTGCTCGACTCCTCGTCCAAGCTGGCCGACGCCCAGGACCAGGTCACGTCCGGCCTCAAGGTCAGCAAGATGAGCGACGACCCCACGTCGGCGAGCCTCATCGTCCGCGATAGCGCCACGCTCCGCGGCATCGATCAGTACTCGCGCAACGCGACCAGCGCGGGAACTGCACTCGACGCCGAGGACTCGGTCACCCAGCAACTCACCGACCTGCTCAACCGCGCCAAGGAGCTCGGCGTTGGCGCCAACTCGGCGACGACCACCGCGAGCGAGCGCGCCGCGTCGGCCGCCGAGGTGCAGCAACTGCTGTCGCAGGCCGTCAGTCTCGGCAACACCAAGGTCGGCAACACCTACCTGTTTGGCGGCACGAGCAACGACGGCCGCGAGCCGTTCGACCAGTCGCAGCCCAACTTCGTCCCGACCGACCCGGCTACGACGCCCGGCGGCGCGGCCGTTCCGCGGTACCCGGTGGGGCAGCTCTCCATCGATGTCGGAGCCGGTGGGCAGACCGTCACCGGGGCCCACGACGGTACCACGATCTTCTTCGGCACGACTAACGGCGCCCCGGACAGCACCAAAGGTGTGCTGCCCGCGCTGCAGCAACTCCAGAAGGCCCTGACCGACCCCGATCCGTCGAAGATCGGCGGCGCGATCACCTCGCTCGACACCGCGTTCGACACGCTCCAGGTCCACGTCGGCGAACTCGGTGCGCGGCAGAACCAGGTCGACGCGGTGAAGACCGGCCTCACGGCGCTCCAGTCCACCGTCACGCAGCAGAAGTCCGACCTGAGCGACGTCGACACCGCGCAGGCCTATACCGAGATGGTCGCCCGCCAGACCGCCTACCAAACCGCCATGCTGGCCTCGTCCAAGGTGATGGGGCTGAGCCTTACGGACTACCTCCGCTGACCATGCCTACGATGACGCTCGCCCCCGCGCCGGACGTGTCCGTCGCTTCCGACCTGCTCGGCCCCGTCCCGGCCCCTCCCGAGGCGTGCTACACGTTCCCAGTCGGTCTGTACGGCTTCGACACCTGCCGTGGGTTCGTGCTCGTGCCCGCGGGGCGCCCTGCGCTCTACTGGCTGCAGTCGACGGAGGAGCCCGGCCTCGTGTTCCTCGTCGCCGATCCGGGGCACTTCTTTCCACTGCACGACATCGACGTCCCGACTGCCGACCTCGACGCACTTGCCGGCAGTCACGCGCCGGACGTGGAGTTCGCTGCCTTCGTCATCGTCACCCTCGGCGAGACGCGCGGAACGGCCACCGCCAACCTGCAGGCGCCCATCGTGTTTCATGCGCCGTCGCGCACCGCGTGTCAGGTCGTCCTCAACGACGGGCAGGACCGCGTTCGCGTGCCCATCGCGATCAGCTGACCGCCCCGCACGCTCAAGTTCTCGCGCCAACGGCCGACACCTGGTCTTGCGAGGCCAGCCCGGCCCACGCGTCCTCGGAGCAAGGATGCTCCGTCCACCACGTCAGGGAGTGACTTACCATGAAGATCCAGACCAACACCGCCGCCACCTTCGCGCTCAACTACATGAGCGTGAACGAGAAGAACACCCAGAAGTCGATCCAGCGCCTCTCGTCGGGCTTCCGGATCAACAGCGCGGGTGACGACGCGGCGGGCCTCGCGATCGCCAACAAGCTCCGTTCGGACAGCAAGGGGCTCGGCCAGGCGCAGAAGAACGTGGCGCAGGCTTCGTCGATGCTGCAGGTGATGGACGGCGCGACCCAGACGGTCTCGACGATCCTGGACCGCATGAAGGAGCTCGCGACGCAGGCCAACTCGGCCAACATCGGCAACCAGTCGGGCCAGCTGCAGAAGGAGTTCACGCAGCTGAGCGGCGAAATCGATCGCATCGCGGCGACGACCAACTATCAGGGCACCAACCTGCTGGACGGCTCGTTCGGCGCGGGCGTCGACCTGACCTCGTCGGCGACCAGCGCGGCCTACAAGACCGGTGGTGCTCTCGCCGGCGCGCTCACGCTGCCGGCTGGCATCAGCGGCATGCCCGCCGGTGCGGCCGGCATCAAGGTCTCCTACACGGCCGGAACCGCCGCGTCGGGCTCGGGTGGGTCGGCGGTCGCCGCCACCAACGGCTCGATCTCGTTCACCTACGTCGACGCGAACAACGTCGCCCTCACCGGGGCGGGCGCCACCACCACCGCCACCGTTACCGCCGCCGCGAGCGGCTCTACGCTCGGTGCCGCGCAGACTGTCACCTCGGCGGACGGCAAGATCTCGCTCGCGCTGCCGTCCACATTCGACTTCACGTCGACCTCCACGCTTGGTACGACCGCCGCACCGACGACGATCGGCTTCCAGAAGACCGGCTCGTTCCAGGTCAGCTCCAGCGGCAGCTACGCTTTCGGCGGCAACGACCAGATCCAGGTCAATGCGGTCAACGTCAGCTCCAAGGGCCTGGGCCTCACCGGCCTCGACCTCACCACGCAGACGGGCGCCGCGTCGGCCCTCACGGCTCTCGATGCTGCGACCAACACGGTCAGCACGGCGCTCGGCAGCATCGGTTCTGCGGAAAGCCGCCTCGACTTCGCCTCGACCAACGTCGCCACCGCCCTGCAGAACACGCAGGCCGCCGAGTCGACGATCCGCGACACCGACATGGCCGCGGAAATGACCAACTTCACGAAGAACAACATCCTGCAGCAGGCCGCGCAGAGCATGCTCTCGCAGGCCAACCAGGGCACGCAGGGCATCCTGACGCTCCTGCGCGGCTGACACGCGCGCCGGCGTCGGGCACTGACCCGGCGCCGGCCACGTGACCCCCGACGGCGAGAGATCGCCTGGCGGCCTAACAGCCGCCTGACGCCCCGCGCTCCGGGGGTCGCGTTCCACGCGACCCTCGGCGCGCCACGTGCTACCCGGCACTTCCCCGCGCGCCCCGCCCTCTTCGCGGCTTCTCCCGCACTTCCCTATGGCCACCTCGATTTCGGGCACGTCGTCCACGGCAGCCACTACGTCGGTTCCCGGCGGGAGTGCGGCGTCGTTTACGGGGCTGGCCAGCGGTATCGATTGGCAGTCGCTCGTCGACTCCATCGTCACCGCTGGCAAGGCGCCCGCGACGGCGTGGCAACAGCAGATCACGGCCAATACGGCGCGGAAGACCGCGCTCGACACGCTCACCACGAACCTCGACACGCTTCAGACCGCGGCCAACGCCCTCGAGTACGGCGCGGGCTTCAATAGCTACAACGTCACTGCGGACGGCACCGCGAGCGACGGATCCGCGCGGAACGTTCTCGCGGCGACCGCCGACAACACGGCGAGCGCGGGTTCCTACGCCGTCACCGTGCAGCAGCTCGCCCAGGCGCAGAAGACCGTCGGAAGCGTCGGACAGGCGAGCACGAGCGCGGCGCTCGGGATCACCGGCGGACTGACCCTCACGTCGCCCGGCGGACAGCCCGTCACCATCAACGTCGCGAGCACCGACTCGCTCACGGCGCTGCGCGCCAACATCAACGCGCTGCAGGGCCAGACGGGCGTGCAGGCATCGATCGTCAGTGGCAACGCCGACGGCAGCGACGCCCACCTCGTCCTCAGCGCGACCAAGCCGGGCAGCGCGGCCGGCTTCACCGTTGCCGATGCCTCGGGCACCTCGCCGTCGCTCGTGACCGCGCTCGGCCTCGGCGCGCCGGCGGTCGCCGCGCAGGACGCCAAACTGACCGTCGACGGCGTCGCGATCACCCGCGCCTCCAACACCGTCGGCGACGCGATCAACGGCGTCACGCTCTCGCTCGGGGCCGTCGGCGACAGCAACGTCACGCTCGCCCGCCAGCCCGACAAGGCGAAAGCGGCCGTCCAGACGTTCGTCGACGCGTACAACTCGATCCAGACGTTCATCCAGCAGCAGAACACCGTGCAGGCCGACGGCACGTGGCCGCCGCTGCACAACGATCCCACGCTCCGCGACGCGCGGTCCCAGCTCGCGAGCATGATGCTCACGACGGGGGCGGCATCCAACGGCGTCGCATCCGATCTCGGCACCCTCGCCTCGGTCGGCGTGTCGTTGCAGAAGGACGGCACGCTCAAGCTCGATGCGTCGACGTTCCAGACCGCCCTCACCGGGCGCCTCACGGACGTGA
>DASWUT010000187.1:0-2577 GCA_036401455.1 Gemmatirosa sp.
CACCGGGGAGGCGTGGTCCGCGGCCCGGTGGTCCGCGGCGCGGTCGTTCGTGCGGGGACCGTCGGCAGGCGCCGTCATACGACCGTCATCGCTGATGATCCCTGCCGGTCCGGTTTCGCGTAGGGTCGACGCGTAAGGTCCATCTGCCACAGCCGCGTGCCGGCACAACTTGGGCGCGGGGCCGTGGAAGTCAACGTCACCCGGCCCCGGCTCGTGCCGGGCTTCCTCCCCCACGGCCGTGCGCCGACTCCTGCTCTCCTTTCTCCTGCCAGCCGCGCGCCGGCTCGCTCACGCCGTGCAGCACGTCCTGCCCACCGCCGGGTGCCGCCTCACGCATGTGGGGGCGGTCGCGCTCCTGGCCGGCCTCGCGGCCTGCGCCGACCAGCCCACGGCCGCCACGACCGAGGCGACGCCGGGCGCCCTGCGCCGCCTCATCGTCAGTGCGCCCCGGCAGTTCACGCAGGTGGGCGCCGGCTTTGCGCACAGCTGCGCGGTGGACCCGGGCGGCACCGTCACGTGCTGGGGAGACAACACCTACGGCCAGACGACCGTGCCGGCCGGCCTGACCGGCGTCACGCAGGTCGACGCGGGCGACTACCACACGTGCGTCGTGACGAACGCCGGGGGGGTGGTCTGTTGGGGCGCCGTCGGCGGTTCGGTCAACTCCGGCCAGACCACCGTGCCGACCGCCGCCCAGAGCGGGGTCACGCAGGTGAGCGCCGGCGCGTACCATACGTGCGCCGTGACCGTCGCGGGCACCGTCACGTGCTGGGGCGACAACTCGTACGGGCAGACGAGCGTGCCCGCGGGTCTGACCGGCGTCACGCAGGTGAGTGCCGGGACGTCCACGACCTGCGCCCTGACGGCCGCCGGCGGCGTGCGCTGTTGGGGCTACCCCATCGACGTGCCGGGCGACCTGCCGCGCCTCACGCAGGTGAGCGTCGGCAGGCTGTACGCCTGCGGCGTGACCACGGCCGGCGCGGCCGTCTGCTGGGGGTCTGTTTACGCGAACGACTTCGGCGAGAAGATCGTGCCGGCCGCCGCCCAGCGCGGCGTCAACCAGGTGGGTGCGGGCTACACCCACAGCTGCGCGCTGACGGCGGCCGGCGCGGTCGTCTGCTGGGGCAGCGACAACTACCACGAGACCGACGTCCCGGCCGCCGCACAGAGCGGGGTCACGCAGCTGAGCGTTGGCGCCTACCACGCGTGCGCGCTCACGGCCGGCGGCACGGTCGTTTGCTGGGGCTACAACGGCGACTTCACGGGCGGCGGTCAGCTGAACGTGCCGGTCACGACGACGCACGTCGCCCCGAGCGCGACGTTCGGCGCGCCGGCGTCCGCGACCGCGGGGCAGGTGTTCACGCTCGCGCTGACGGGGGCGCAAGTGCCCGGCCACCCCGAAGCCACCGCGTTCACGTACGCGTTCGACTGCGGGACGGGCGCCTACGGCGCGGCGTCGAGCGCGCCTAACGTGACCTGCTCGGCCGCCGCCGGGGGGCCGCTCGCCGTGCGCGGCAAGGTCATCGACCGGGACAACGACACGACCGCCTACAGCGCGACGGTGACGGTCGGCAAGGCCGCCCAGACGCTCGCCTTCACCTCCGCCGCGCCGAGCCCGGCCTACGTCGGCACCACCTACAGCGCAAACGCCGCGGCCACCTCGGGGCGCCAGCCCAGCCTGAGCGTGCTCACGCCCGCCACGTGCGCGATCCTGCCGCCGACGACCCCGCCGGCCGCGCCCACGCCCCCGACCACGGTGCGGTTCATCGCCGCGGGCGCGTGCACGCTCGCGGCCGACCAGGCCGGCGACTCCGTGTACGCCGCCGCGCCCCGGCTGACGCAGACGATCACCGTCACGCTCCGCTCGCAGACGATCGCCTTCACGTCGACGCCGCCGAGCCCGGCCCGGGTGGGCGGGACGTACACGGTGGGTGCGTCGGTCAGCTCCGACTTCGTGCCCGCGTACTCGTCGCTCACGCCCGCGACGTGCACGGCCGCGACCGCCTACTTCGGCGCGCCGAGCGCCACGGTCACGTTCACCGCGGCCGGCACGTGCGTCGTCGCGGCGGACGAAAGCGCGACCGCGGTCTACGCCGCCGCCCCGGAAGTCACGCAGACCATCCCCGTCGTCGCGCCCGTCGCCAGCTTCCCGGCCACCCCGGTGCTCGACGCGTTCGCCCGTGCGGACGGCGCGCTCGGCGCCAACTGGGGCGGCTTCGCGGCCCCGCGCTTCTTCCGCATCAGCGCCCAGCACGGGGCCGTGGGCCTGGGCGGCGGCATCGGCTGGGCGCCGACCGCGTTCGGCACGACCCAGGAGGCGTTCGTCACGCTCACGAGCCTGGGCGGCAACGGCGGCACGGGCGCGCAGGGCCTGGTGCTCAAGGGGCAGGACCCGCGCGACCACGCGCTCGGCGCGATCACGGTCACCTACGCGCCGCAGTCGGGTGTCGTGCGCGTGGTCACCCTGCACGCGCCGCCCGCGGCCGGCACGGCGTACCCCGCGCTCGCGGTCCGCTTCGCGGCGGGCGACCAGCTCGGGGCGCGGGTGACCGGGGCCGGCGTGGTCACGGTGTATCG
>DASWUT010000188.1:0-6167 GCA_036401455.1 Gemmatirosa sp.
GGCCAGCAGTCGTTCAACGTCGTCGGCGGCTACGAGTACCAGCGGTCCAACATCGGACAGTCGATCGTCCGCGTGCAGAACCTGCTGTCCGATGCGGTCGGTGCCAACTCGCTCGGTGCCGGTACGGTCCAGGCCCCGACGTCGAGCGATTCGAACCGGACGACGGTGTCCTACTTCGCGCGCGCGACGTACGGCCTCAAGGACCGGTACTTCTTCAACGCCCTCGTTCGGCGCGACGGCGCTTCGGTGTTCGGCGCCAACAACAAGTACGCGACGTTCCCCGGCGGCTCCGTGTCGTGGACCGTGACCAACGAGCCGTGGTTCCAGAACAACGGCCTGTTCCAGAACTTCAAGTTCCGCGCGAGCTACGGGTCCTCAGGGCTGCAGGCGATCAACCCGTACCAGTCGCTGACGCTGCTCAGCTTCGACCCGGGTTCAGGGTATCCGTTCGGCGGAACGGCCATCAACGGCGCGGTGCCCTTCCAGGTGGCAAACCCGAATCTGAAGTGGCAGACGACGATCCAGACGGACGCGGGGATCGACTTCGGCGTCCTGAAGAACCGGCTCACCGGAACGCTGGACTACTACAGCAAGAACACGCGTGACCTGCTGCTCGCCGTGCCCGTGCCGCAACCGGCCGTCGTCACGACGCAGCTGCAGAACATCGGCAAGGTCAAGAACGCAGGATTCGAGGGCAGCCTCGATGGGCAGGTGATCAACCAGCCCGGGCGCTCGCTCAGCCTCGGCCTGATCTTCTCGGTCGACCGCAACCGCGTGATCTCGCTCGGCAACAACGTGCAGCAGATCTTCACCGGCACTGCGAGCGGCCGCGGCCAGTCCAACGTGTACACGCAGGTCGTCCAGGCCGGCCAGCCGCTCGGAAGCTTCTACGGACCGGTGTACGCGGGAACGCAGCCGGTGACCAACACGAACGGCAAGGTCGACACCGTCGAGGTCTACAACCACTACGACGCGAACGGGAACGTCGTCGGGAAGGTCACCGGAAGCCAGCTCGGGACCTACGACAACCGCCTGCTCGGCAACGCCAACCCGAAGTTCACCACCGGCTTCCGCGGGCAGGGATCGCTTGGGCGCGCGTACATCAACTTCCTCGTGCGCGCCCAGTCCGGGCAGAAGGTCTTCAACAACACGGCCCTCGTGTACGCGACGAAGGCGCAGGCCGCGCAGAACCAGAACTTCCTCGCCTCGGCGCTCACCGACGGGATCAGCATCGACCAGTCGCCCCGCTACTCGTCGCGCTACATCGAGGACGGCAGCTTCATCCGCCTTCAGAACGTCACCCTCGGGTACGACTTCAACGTCCGGAGCATCACGCGCCGCGTGAACAGCGCCCGCCTGTACGTGTCCGGCGACAATCTCCTGCTCGGCACGCACTACAGCGGGCTGGATCCCGAAGTCTTCACCAATGCCGGCATCGCGTCGCGCGGCATCGATTACCTGTCGTTCCCGCGCGCCCGCACGTTCACGGTCGGCACCCGGTTGGGCTTCTGATGACGATGCACTCCCATTCCCAGCCGAACACTCCTCGGACCCGCACCCAGTCGGCCATGCAGACGTACTCCGCTCCGCGCCGCGTACGCCGAGCGCTCGCCGCGACGCTGGCGGCCGCGTCGGCGGCCGTCGGCCTCACGGCCTGCCACGACCTTACCGAAACGCCGCCGAGCTTCGTCACGCCGACGACGTACAACCAGACCGACGCGCAGGTGCTCTCGAGCATCGCGTCCGTCTACAACGCGATGCGCACGGTCCAGATCGACGTGTTCGCGGTATCGCAGGTGAGTTCGGACGAGACCATCGTGCCGACGCGCGGCACCGACTGGCTTGACGGCGGCCAGTGGGTCGAGCTCTGGCAGCACACGTACGGCCCCAACTCCGGCGCCGGGCGCCAGAACCTCAACAACGCGTACTCCAACCTCTCCTCCGGCATCGCGAAGGCCAACGCGACGATCATCGCGCTGCAGACCTCGCCCGCCCCGTCGGCCAAGCAGGCGCTCGCCGAATGCCGCGTGCTCCGCGCGTTCTTCTACTACGAGCTGCAGGACCTGTTTGGCGGCGTGCCGCTCGTGACGACGGTCACCGGCCCGGCGCAGCCCCGCGCAACGCGCGATTCGGTCGTGCGGTTCGTCGAGGCCGAGCTGCTTGCTGCCCGCCCGACGCTGCCGACGACGCAGACCGGCGTCGCCCAGGGCCGCGTCACGCGCGGCTCGGTCGACGCGATCCTCGCGAACCTGTACCTCAACTGGGCGGTCTACACCGGAACGCCGTCGGCCGCGGGCATCACGCTCGGCACCACGACGCGCTACGCCGACGTGATCGCGCGCACCGACAGCATCATCAATTCCGGGCTCTACTCGCTCAATCCGGACACGTCCAGCTGGCGTCAGATGTTCTCCGCGGGGAACCAGGGCAACCGCGAGCTCATCTTCGTCATCACCAACAAGGCCGCCTCGAACCCGAACCTCGGCCTCGATCTGCCCGCACGCGCGGTGCACTACAACTCGTACTCCAACTCGGGCGGCTACAACGGCTACTCGACGATCGTCGAAACGTACAACCAGTTCGACTCGACCGACTCGCGGAAGAACGTCTTCCTGGTCGGCAATCAGACGACGCTCGATACGCACGCGCAGGCCTTCCTCCGCGACGGCAAGACGCCGCTCGTCTTCTCGTCGAACATCACGAGCATCAACGCGGCGGCCGAGAACGAAGGGATCCGTTGGTACAAGTTCAAGCTCGATCCGGGGCACTCCAACGACGAGAACGGGGTCGACTTCCCGATCTTCCGCCTCGGCGGCGTCCTGCTCGACCGCGCCGAAGCCATGTGGCAGATGGGGCAGAGCGGTCCGGCGCTGGCGATCCTCAATCAGCTCCGGGCGCGCAACTACAATCCGCCGCAACCGATCACGGCTGCACTCGACGCCAACCTCTTCCTGCACGAGCGTCTCAACGAGCTCGCCTTCGAGGGGAAGCGGCGCCAGGACATGATCCGCCTCGGCGCGTTCGGTGGGCAGCGGCGGTTCAAGACGACGACGGACGCGGGATTCCAGGCGGTGTTCCCGATTCCGACGCCTCAGCTGCAGGCAAACCCGCTGCTTAAGCAGAACCCCGGCTACTGACTGCCCGCGCGCGGTACGCCGATCGGTAGGACCGCAGAACGGGGCCGCCGCGACGATTCCGCGGCGGTCAGTGGAGCCTACCTTCGCTTCGGGGGTAGGCTCCTTCGTTCTTCCCGCCCGACTCCGCCCGCGCCGACAGCGCGCGCCCGCCTGTATGCCCTCGACTCGTCCCGGTTCGTTGCTCCGATTCGTCGCCGTCCTCGGCGCGTCCGCGCTGGTCGCCGGTCTGGCGGCCGGCGTGGGGGCCTGCGCCCGCGCGGGTGGAGCGACGCGGGCCGACGCCGACGACAAACTCTTCTCGCGGCTGCCGGCGTCGTTCACGGGCGTGCACTTCGTCAACCACGTCACGGACACGCAGCAGCAGAATCCGTTCACCTACCGCAACCAGTACCACGGCGGCGGAGTGGCGCTCGGCGACCTCACCGGCGATGGTCTGCCAGAGATCGTCCTCACGTCCAATCAGGGCGGCGCGCGCCTCTACCTGAACGAGGGGCACTTTCACTTCCGCGACGTCACCGCGGAGGCGGGGATCACGACCAACGGCGCGTGGACGACGGGCGTCACGATCGCGGACGTGAACGGCGACGGCCGGCTCGACGTCTACGTCTGCCACGCCGGCCCCGACGCGTCCCGGCGTCGCAACGAGCTGTGGATCAACCAGGGCGTCGACGCGCACGGCGTTCCGCACTTCACGGAGCAGGCGGTCGCGTACGGGATCGCGGACGGCGGGTATGGACAGCAGGCGGTGTTCTTCGACTACGACCGCGACGGGCGTCTCGACCTGCTGGTCGTCCGCAACGCGCCGGTCGCGGTCACGGGGTTCGGGCTGCGCAACACGCGGACCGTCCGCGATTCGTTAGGCGGAGCGCGGCTGTACCACAACGTCGGGGGCGCCGACCACCCCCACTTCGTCGACGTGACCGAGAAGGCCGGCATCTTCTCGCCGCAGAACGCGTACGCGCTGGGCGTCGTGGCCGCGGACGTCAACCGCGACGGGTGGCCCGACATCTACGTCAGCCACGACTATTACGAGCGCGACTACCTGTACCTCAACAACGGCGACGGCACGTTCACCGAGGCGCAGGACCGGGCGATGCCCGTCGGCAGCTACTTCTCGATGGGGCTCGACGTCGCCGACGTCGACAACGACGGGTGGCCCGACGTCTACACGACCGACATGCTCCCCGAAGGAGACGCGCGGTTCAAGACGGTCACCGCGTACGAGGGGTGGGACGTGTACCAGGCCAAGGCGCGCATCGGCTACGGCTACCAGCTGATGCGCAACATGCTCCAACACAACAACGGCGTCGGACGCGCAGGCGCGGGGGCCAACGGTCTCACGTTCAGCGACGTCGGCCAGATGGCCGGCGTTTCGCGCACGGACTGGAGCTGGGGCGCGCTCCTCGTCGACCTCGACCTCGACGGGCGTAAGGATCTGTTCGTGACGAATGGCGTGTCGCACGACCAGACCGACCAGGACTTCATCGCCTACGCGAGCAACGAGAACACGATCCGCGACATGACCCGGAGCGGCCGCCCCGACTACCTGCGTCTCGTCGCGGCGATGCCGTCCACCCCGATCGCCAACTACGCGTTCCGCAACGAGGGCGACCTCGCCTTCACGAACCAGGCCGCGGCCTGGGGTCTCGACACGCCGAGCATGTCGAACGGCGCCGCCTATGGAGATCTGGATGGCGATGGCGCGCCCGATCTCGTCGTCAACAACGTCGACCAGGACGCGTTCATCTACCGCAACAACGCGCGCGCGCGCCTGCCCGGCAACCACTACCTGCAGGTTCGTCTAGAAGGCGAGGGGGCGAACCCGTTCGGCGTCGGGGCGCACGTGGCAGTGCGCGCGGGCGTCGATCAGTACCACCAGGAGCTGTCCCCGACGCGCGGCTTTCAGTCGAGCAGCGACTACGTCCTGACGTTCGGGCTCGGCGCGCACGCGGTGGCCGACTCGGTGACGGTCGACTGGCCGGACGGACGCAGTACCGTGCTCCGCGCGGTGGCCGCCAACCAGCGCGTCGTCGCCCGGCACCAGGACGCCGGCCCGCCGGCCCCGCGCCGCACGCCCGCGCAGGCCGCCGCCGCGTGGGCGAAGCTCGCCGGCGCGCACCCGTTGGTCGCCGACGTCACCGACCAGGTGCGCGCCGGCTTCGTGCACCGCGAGAACGAGTTCGTCGACTTCGACCGCGACCGGCTGATTCCGAAGATGCTCTCGACCGAGGGTCCGGCACTCGCCGTCGCCGACGTGAACGGCGACGGACTCGACGACGTCTACTTCGGCGGCGCGGCCGGCCAGCCGGGCGAACTCCTGCTGCAGCAGCCGGACGGGACGTTCCGCAAGAGCAACCCGGGGCTGTTCGAACAGGACGCCGCGTCGGAGGACGTGGGCGCGGTGTTCTTCGACGCGAACGGCGACGGCAGCCCCGATCTCTACGTCGTGAGCGGCGGTAACGAGTTCGCCGAGCACGCGCCCGAGCTGCAGGACCGGCTCTACCTGAACGACGGACACGGCGCGTTCCACAAGGCGCCGCCGGGGGCGTTGCCGGCCGAGACGATTGCGGGGTCGCATGCGGTGGCGGCGGACTACGACGGCAACGGGACGCAGGACCTGTTCGTCGGCGGGCGCGTGGTGCCCGGGAAGTACGGCCTCGCGCCGCGCTCGATGCTGCTGCAGAACGACGGCAAGGGACACTTCACCGACGTCACGGACCGCCTGGCGCCCGGGCTGGCCCACGTCGGCATGGTCACCGACGCCGTGTGGGCGGACGTCGACGGCGACGGGCGTCTGGACCTCGTCGTCGTTGGCGACTGGATGCCGATCACGGTCTTCCACAACGACGGCGGCGGACGCCTCACGCGCCTGAATATTCCCGGGCTCGCCCGAAGTCACGGGTGGTGGAACCGGATCGTCGCCGGCGATTTCACCGGAACCGGTCACACCGAGTTCATCGTCGGCAACCTCGGCCTCAACGGTCACCTGCACGCGAGCGCGCGCGAGCCGGTCGAGATGTACGTGCACGA
>DASWUT010000189.1:0-1588 GCA_036401455.1 Gemmatirosa sp.
GACGCGCTCGGCGTCGCGTCGACGCGCGCCGCTGTGTTCGCGGTCCGGACGGCGCGCGCGCTCGCCGCCGCGGTCGGCCGCGACGCGCCCGTCGATACCGACCTCGCGGGCGCCGTCCAGCTCGTGCTCGCGCCCCGCGCGACACGGGTCCCCTCCCCTGCCCCACCCCCTGGCAACGAGCCCGCGCCACCACCGGACGCCACCGGCCCACCACCGGACGCCAGCGGCCACGACGAACGCGAACAGCACGACGACACCACCACGCCACCAGGGTCTCCGGACAGTCGGCATGACGACATCGGGATGCGCGAGCTGCTGATCGAGGCCGCGCGCGCCGCCCTGCCCCGCGACCTCGTCGCCGACGCGACCGGCGGCCCGGCAACTCGCAGCGCTCCGTCGCGCGGTCCCGCCGGGCGCGCCGCGCACGGGCAGCGTCACACCGACGACCGGCGCGGCCGACGCGTCGGGACGCGCCCCGGCCACCCGCGCGACGGTGCCCGCCTCGACCTCGTCGAGACGCTCCGCACCGCCGCACCCTGGCAGGCGGTGCGCGGCCGCACCCCGAGCGGGCCGCTGGCCGTGCGCACGGGCGACCTTCGCGTCGAGCGGCGCCACCGCCCACTCGGCACGACCACGATCGTCGTCGTCGACGCCTCGGGCTCGGCGGCGCTCGGGCGGCTGGCCGAGGCGAAGGGAGCGGCGGAACTCCTGCTGGCGGAGAGTTATGCGCGGCGCGACCACGTCGCGCTCGTCGCGTTCCGTGGGACCGAGGCGAGCGTGCTGCTGCCCCCCACGCGCGCGCTCGCGCGGGCGCGGCGCGTGGTGAGCGCGTTGCCGGCGGGCGGGGGCACGCCGCTCGCCGCAGCGCTCGTCGTCGCGACCGACCTCGCGCGCACGGTGCGGCGCGGCGGGGCGAGGCCGGCCGTGGTGCTGCTCACCGATGGGCGTGCCAACATCGCGCTCGACGGTACGCCCGGCCGTACTGCTGCGCGCACCGACGCCCAGGCCGCGGCGCGCGCGCTGGCTGCCGCGATCGACGCGGCCGGCGGGCTCACCGTTGTCGTCGACACGGCCGTCCGCGGCGGACCCGATGGGCGCGAACTCGCGACCGCGGCCGGCGCGCGCTACCTCGCCCTGCCGCACGTGTCTGCGCAGACTCTTCACGGCGCAATCCAGGCCGCGATCGGCGGTGACGAGGTCGCCCACACCGCAGGACCGGCCCGAGCAGAAGCACCTCGGGCAGAAGCACCTCGGGCAGAAGCACCTCGGGCAGGAGTACTCCGGGCGTGACCGCATCGCTCCTCGTCGAGACCGACCCCGTGCGGCGCCCACCCGCTGCATGGCCGCGCGGCGTTCGCGGGGTCGCGCGCGGTGTGGCCGCCGCGATCGCCGTCGCGGCGTTCTGGTATGGCGCGACCGGCACCTTGCTCGCCCTCGAGCGGAGCGCCGCGACCCGCGTCCTCGCCCTTGGTGTGGCGGCCGGGGCCGCGGCGCTCGGGATCGCCTGCGTCCGCGCGGCGCGCCACGCGGACGCCACCCGCACGGTCGGCGCGGGCGACGCCGCGCGCGCCGTGCTCGGCGGGGCGCT
>DASWUT010000190.1:0-4412 GCA_036401455.1 Gemmatirosa sp.
TCGTGGATCTGCGCGTCGGTCCCGACGTACGCGATGTGCTGGACGTCTTCGGGCGTGGTGTACCAGCTGGTCGGGCTGGTGCCCAGCGCCGCCGGCACCGCGCCCACGGCGGCGCTCGGGAGGTTGTGTAGCCAGCCCGGCGCCTGGTAGTCGATCTCCAGCGCGTGTTGCCGCAGCGAGACGGACGTCAACGGGGCACCGAACCGCGAGATGTTCGTCGTGTCCCCATTGGCCGGGTTCCCGTCGGTGCCGAGCG
Source organism: Gemmatirosa sp. (assembly GCA_036401455.1). Lineage (GTDB taxonomy): Bacteria > Gemmatimonadota > Gemmatimonadetes > Gemmatimonadales > Gemmatimonadaceae > BPUI01. The sequence continues at coordinate 257 of DASWUT010000190.1, forward strand.
GGTTGGTCGCGACCGCGGTCGAGAAGACGACCGGTGTGAAGCGCGGGAGCGACGTCGTGGGCTCGCCGGCGTTCGGCGCCTCCACGATCCACTCGGCGCTGTTGCCGCTGAACGACGCCCCGGGCGGCGGCGCCAGCACGAGGCTGACGTAGTGCCCGCGGTCGACGTTCCCGAACAGGACTTCTCCCTGCCGGCCCACGTACTGCACGAGGCAGAACACTTCGTCGCCGGGGTCGATGCGCATGTCGGCAATATTCGTCTGGAAGATGTAGCTCGGCGGCCCGGACTGGTTGGGCACGAACCACTCGAACCAGGGCACGTACGACGCGTCGCCGCCGCCGGAGACCGCCTGCTGAACGCCGGCCTGCAGCACGTCGTTGGAGCCGTACGTGCCGTCGATGCCGACCCACGATGACGAGTTCCAGCCGCCCGAGCTTCCCTGCGGGGTGGAGGGCCGATCGACGGTCGGCACGCGCCAGATGCCTGTCGCGTTGTCCCACGTCCCCGGAATGGTGCTGCCGGCCCAGTTATTGGAGATGAAGGCCGTGTCGGCAAGCTCGACGCGAGCCGTCAGTTGGTGCGTGACCCCGAGGCGCGATGCGAGTACGGGAACGATCTGGTCCTCCGGGCGCCACCGGCGGGCGAGGACGCGTTCACGGAACGAGCGGGCGGCCGGCGTCTCGCTCGTCTGTAGCCGCGCCAGCAGGGTCGAGTGGATCAGTGGGGCGATGCTCAGCGGATCCGCCGTCTGATTCTCGCCCCGAACCTTCGTGAAGACGCCGGGCAGGTTCGTGGCGAGCAGCCGTACTGAATGGTCGGCGTGCAGCCCGTACGCGGCGGCGTCGGTCGCCCGGCCGGGCTCCGCCTGCGGCGTTCGCGCGGGTGGTTGGTACCCGTATCCCAGGATGCTCGTCCCGTCCCGAACCTTGCGCATGGTGCACTCCGTCGCTGGGTGAGGAGCGCGGCGCGCTCGTGGCTGGTGCGGACCGCGACGGTACGGCGCGCCACCACGCACCGCATCAGCCGAACGGATGACGCCGTACTGGCTCGGCGGGCCCGCCCGCCGTATACTCGCGTGACCGCCCCGCCGGTGCGCGCCGCGCGCATCTGGGGCGCCTGCGCCGGAGCGCGATGAACGCCAGCCAGACGCGCGCGTTGTCCGCCCTCATCGGCGTCGTGTACGAGGCCGGACTCGACCCCTCCGGCGCGGGCTGGCCGGCGGTGCTCGAGCGGGCCTCGCCGCTCGTATCTGGCGATGGGGCGATGGTGCTCACCGTGCAGCGCCGACAGTTCGACTACGCGCGCACACACTACATCCGCACCGACCCGGCCGACGCGGCGCGGTTTCAGACGTACTACGTCCGCATCGACCCGGTGCTCGAGCCGGTCCTGCCGCACGCGCCGCCGGGCGCCGTCCTCCTGACCGATGCGCTGATGGAGCGGCGTGCGCTCCGCCGCACCGAGTTCTATGCCGACTGGCTCCGCCCGTTAGGCATCGGCGCGGGCGCCGCCGCGGTGCTGCTGCGCCACGGGTCCGCGCAGATCCACCTCTACGCGGTCCGGCCGCGGCAGCGCGGCCCCGTCGCCGGCGCGCAGCTCGAAGCGCTCACCCTGCTCCTCCCGCACCTCACGGCCGCGCTCGGCACGACGCTCCGCCTCGTGGGAATGGGCGCGCTGCGCGACGGCTACGCCGACGTCGTCAGCCGCGCACCGGGCGGCGTCATCCTCGTGGACGCGGCCGCGCGCGTCTGCGTCGCGAACCGCGCCGCCGAACGGCTCCTCGCGGTCGCTGACGGGCTGTCCGTCGAACCGGCACGGTTCGCCTCACATGGACGGCTGCGCGCCGCGACGCCCGCCGCGACCGCCGCACTGCACCGCCTCGTTGCCGAGGCAGCGGGAACCGCGCTGTCGTCCCGCGGCGGCTCGCTCGCGTTGCCGCGGCCATCCGGCGAGCCGCCGCTCGCCGCGCACGTTGCGCCGCTCTCGCCAGGAGCGACGGCCAGCGCGCACTGGCTCCAGCCGCTCGAGCCCGACGCCGCTCGCGCGGTGGCCGTGGTGTTCATCGCGAACCTCACAGCCACGGCCGACCCGGCCGCGGCCGCGGTCGCGGGCGCGCGCCTGCAGGCCGTGTACGGGCTCACGCCCGCAGAGGCAATCGTGGCCGTCGCCGTCGCGCAGGGCGAGGGCCTCGCGACGGTCGCCGCCGCGAACCGCGTGGTGCTCGCGACGGTGCGCACGCAGGCGCAGCACGCCTATCGCAAGACGGGCGTGCGAGGGCAGGCGGGGCTCGCCCGCCTCGTCGAACGGCTCGGGCAGCACGACGCGTGACGCGTGATCGCGGCGGCTCGCAAGCTCGTGCGTCCGTGGCGTGCCCACTCGCGTCGCTTCGGCGGGTGGAGTGGCCTGGGAGCGTGGGCACGGCGCCCCATCGCCTGCGACGCGTCGCGCGGGTCGGCGCGTCCGTATCGGTCATCCTCCCGCTTATCGGCCGGTGCAAGCGCCTGGGCCGCCACTTTCACTCGCGATCAGGCCGTCCAGCCTCGTCGCGTGACCGGGGTGGGCTGTCGCGATCGATCGACGCCTCACGCGGGCCCTCGCTGAATCGTCAGTTGTCCCTACTCCACAAACCCGGGGTCAGTCCACGTTGCCGCGCTCGCCGACGCCCCCGCGGCCGGGCACGTCATCACGCTCGCGCTCGCGCTCCGCGACACGTGTCGCCGACGCATCCTGGCTTGCGCACGAGAGTTCTCCGTCGGCGCGCCTCGGTCAGCGTTCGAGGAATGCGTCCGTCACGCGCAGGAACTCGTTCGCGTGGGTCCAAAGGAGCGCATGGTCAGCGCCGTCGAGCACGACGAGTTGGGAACCCGTGATGCCGACGTGGAGCATCGTGGCGTGGTGCAGCGGCAGCGCCTGGTCACGCGAGCCGGCGATGATCAGCGTTGGACATCCGATCTCGGTGAGGCGGCGCCGGCTGTCGAACGCCATCGCCGCGTGCCACGCGGCGACCATCCGCGGCCCGTCCTGGTCGGCCATGACGCCGGCGAGCCACTCGGCGCGTTCCCGACCGAGTTGGGTCACAGCCTGCGAGCAGACGAGCGTCGCGAACCGTTGCATCCCGAGAACGGACAGCAGCAGCGGCACCACGTGGCCTTCGAGCCGCTCGCGTATCGTCGCCCTGTTGAACGCGTAGGTACATCCGAGCACCAGTCGGTCGCACCGCGTCGGGTGGTCGAGCACCAGCTGTTGCGCGACGGCGCCGCCCTGCGAGTAGCCGAGCACCGCGGTCGAGGTGATGCCGAGATGGTCGAGCAGGCGCGCGAGGTCCGCTGCGAGCTGCGCCGCCGTATATGGGGGCGGAAGCGCCCGGCTCCGCCCGTGGCCGCGAAGGTCGGGAACGATCACGCGATGCCCGGTGGCGAAGTGCGGGAGGACGGGATCGAACATCGCGCCCGTGACCATCATCCCGTGCACGAGCAGGAGGGGCGGCCCCGATCCGCGTTCGACGAAGTGGAGCAGCACTTCCGACCTCGGAACAGCATTCATGGCATGCAACCGATGGGTGAGGACGCGGTTTGGCGCCGGATTGCTCCCTATGGCTGGAGTCCGCGAGTATCCGTCAGGATGGAATCGCGCCGCGGCGCAGCGCGCGACGCGGACCTGCGGCAGCGGCGCCTGGCACATACGCGAAGCGCAGCGTCCCGGGCGCGGCGCCGGCGCCGACCGGCACGAACCCGCTCCGGGCGAGCACCCGCACCGATGCCGGGTTCGCGGCGCTGGTGTGCGCGAGCACGCGCGTGACCCCGGGCCGCCGCGCCGCGTGCGCCGCCAGCGCTGACGCGAGCTCCGTCGCGTAACCCTGCCCCCACCACTCGGGACAGACCGAGTACCCAAGCTCCACCTCCCCCGCGTCGGTGGGCGGACCGAAGTAGCCGCCGCCGGCCACGACCGTCGCCGGCGCAGCCGCGTCCGCCTGCCGTACCGCATACCAGCCATACCAGCCGACGCCCGCAGCGCCCGCTCTCGTCAGACTGTCGAGGAAGAAGCGCTGCGCGGCTTCGTCGTACTCGCCGGGTGGCCAGCTCGGTGGCACCTCCGCAGCGAGCAGCAGGGCGAACGCACCTGCGCCGGCGAGTTCGGCCTCGACGTGCGCGCGCGT
>DASWUT010000191.1:0-3967 GCA_036401455.1 Gemmatirosa sp.
CTGCCCGCCCCGCCGCCCCGCGCTCCACCAGCCCCACAACTTCCGTACTGAACGTCGAGAACGTCGTGAACCCCCCACAGAACCCGGTCCCGAACAGCAGCCGCCCGGGGTGCCCGGACGGCAGCGCCCCGACCAGCGCCCCCAGCACGAACGATCCGACGACGTTGATCGCGAACGTCCCCCACGGAAACCCCGCCGATGCCGGCACCGCCGCGAGCGCCGCGACGTACCGCGACACGCACCCGAGCGCCCCCCCCGCGGCCACGAGCCCCGCCTCGGCCCACACTACGTTTCGCATGCGCCCAACATAAATCCAGACGGCACGCCACAGCACGGCGCGCCCGGTCCCAATTAGTCGCACCGTATGCCCAACCGCCTCGCCGCCGAGACCAGCCCGTACCTGCTCCAGCACGCCCACAACCCGGTCGACTGGTATCCGTGGGGCGACGAGGCCTTCGCCCGCGCCCGCGCCGAGGACCGGCCCGTCCTCCTGAGCGTCGGCTACGCGGCCTGCCACTGGTGCCACGTCATGGAGCGCGAGTCCTTCGAGGACCCCGACACCGCGCGCCTCATGAACGCCCTCTACGTCAACGTGAAGGTCGACCGCGAGGAGCGCCCAGACGTCGACGCGGTCTACATGGCCGCGCTACAGGCGATGAGCGGCCACGGCGGCTGGCCGATGACCGTGTTCCTCACTCCCGACGGTGAACCGTTCGTCGCCGGCACGTACTTCCCCCCCGAGGACCGCCACGGCATGCCGTCGTTCCGACGCGTGCTCGAGAGCGTGCACGACGCGTGGCGCACCCGCCGCCACGACGTCGCCCGCACCACCGCCTCACTCCGCGCGATGTACGCGGACGCCGAACGCGGCCTCGGCGCATCCCCGGGCGGTTCGCCCGGCGCTGCGACCGGCCTAACGGCGCGCACTCTCGAGCGCGCCGTCCGCGCCATTACCGCGCGCATCGATACCGAGCGCGGGGGATTCCGGGGCGCGCCCAAATTCCCGGCCACGATGGCGATGGAATTCCTCCTCACCCAGTGGGCGCGCACGGGCGGCCCGAGCGGCGGCGACCCCGAGCTGCGCGAACTGCCCCTCGCCTCCTTCCGCGCGATGGCCCGCGGCGGGATCTACGACCAGATCGGCGGCGGCTTCGCCCGCTACAGCGTCGACGCGGAGTGGACCGTCCCCCACTTCGAAAAGATGCTCTACGACAACGCCCTCCTCGTCCGCCACGGCGTGCACCTGTGGCAGGCGACCGACGGGCCGAACGGCGGCGACCGCGAGGTCCGCCGCATCGTCGAAGAAACGCTCGACTGGCTCGCGCGCGAGATGACCGCCCCGCATGGCGGCTTCTACAGCACCCTCGACGCGGACAGCGAGGGGCACGAAGGCAAGTTCTACGTCTGGACCCCCGCCGAGTTCGACGCCGCCCTCGCCGACGCAGGCCTCGGTGATGCAGCAGCGCGGCTGCGCGCGTACTGGGAAGTCACCGACGGTGGCAACTTCGAGGGGAAGAACATCCTGCTCGTCGATCGCGACCGCCCGTGGGCGGCCGAAGAGGGCCCCGATCCCGCACTCGCCGACGCCGTGCGCCGCGCCCGGCCCGCCCTCCTCGCTGCCCGCGCCCGGCGCGTGCGCCCCGGCCGCGACGAGAAGATTCTCGCCGCCTGGAACGGCCTCATGCTCCGCGCCGTCGCCGATGCCGCGCGCACCCTCGGCCGCCCCGCCGACCGCGCCGCCGCCGAACGCGCGGGCGACTTCCTCGCCAACACCTTCGTCGACGTAGGGTCCGGCCGCGTGCGCCGTGTCCACAAGGACGACGTCACCCGCATCCCGGGCTTTCTCGACGACCATGCCGCCCTCGCGCTCGGCTTCCTCGCCCTGCACGCGCTCACCCTCGCGCCCCGCTGGCTCGCGCTCGCCCGCGCCATCGCGGCCGCGTGCGTCGACGCGTTCTGGGACGAAGCCCGCGGCGCGTTCTACGACACCGCCCGTGACGCCGAGCCCCTCGTCACCCGTCCGCGCGAACCCACCGACAACGCCCTGCCGTCGGGCACCTCGCTCGCCGTCGAGCTGCTCCTCCACGTCGCGGAGCTCGACGACGTGCCCGCCTACCGCATGATCGTCGACCGCGTGCTCGCCTCGCTCACCGAGCCGATGGCACGCCACGCGCCCGCGTTCGGTCAGCTGCTCCAGGCCGCGGACATGGTGGTGCACGGCGCGACGACGATCGTCCTCGCCGGCGATCCCGAAGCGCCCGCGCTACACGCGCTCGCAACGGCGGCCGCGCAACCTTTCGTCCCCGCGCTCGTCGTGACCGGGGGCACCACGGCCGGCTTTGCGGGTATCGGGGCACCGACCCCCGCGGTCGCCGTCGGCCGGCTCGCCGCGACCGACGGCGCAGTCGGCCACCCCGCCGGAGCGGCGTACATTTGCCGACACTCGACGTGTGGCCTCCCGGCCCACACGCCCGACGCGGTCGCCGCGCAACTCGCGTGACCGCCGCCGGCTGCCCGTCCGCTGGACCACTTCCGCTTCGCTTACCCCACCTCACGATCATGCGGCTCCTCCGCACGACCGCCACGCGCCTGTTTGCCACCGCCGCCGCGCTCGCGGCGAGCGGCTGCACCTTCCTCACCGGCGTGCACTCCGTCTCGCGCGTCAGCGTCTCGCTCGCGCCGCCAACCATCAGCATCAACGGACAGGCCGTCGCGTCCGGCACCGCGTTCGACGGCAGCAACGCCCTGTCCGGAACGCGCTACAACGTCACGTTCGAGTCGCGCAACACGGGCGTCGCGACCGTCAACGCGACGACTGGCCTCATCTTCGGCGTCGCCTACGGCAGCACGTACATCGTCGGTGAGAACAGCGGCAAGCGCGACAGCGCGCTCATCACCGTGCGCCCCGTGTTCGCGCGCCAGGTCATCATTGGCCGCCGCACGCCGATCTTCCGCCAGGGCGCGATCAACTCGCTCGGCGCCACGATCCTCGACTCGATCGGCAACGGCATCGGCAACCGCGCCATCGTGTGGACGTCGCGCACGCCGACCGTGTTGACGATCAACAGCACCGGCGTCGTCACGCCCACGACCCTCGGCAGCTCGTGGGTCGTCGCCTCGGTCGACAACGGGCCCGGCTCCACGCCCGCCGTCGATTCGGTGCTCGCGACCGTCACCCTCACGCCCGTCATCGACGTCCGCGTCACCCCCAACACCCTCACGATCTACTCGGGGCAGACGCAGCCGTTCTCGGCGACGGTGACCGACAGCCTTCAGACCGTGGTCACCAACCGCAAGGTCGTCTGGAGCACGACCGATCACGGCACCGTGCTCTCCATCGACAGCATCAGCGGCCTCGCGACCCCGGTTTCGACCGGCTACACGACCGGCGTCACCGCCACCGTCGACGTCGTCCCCGGCTACCCGCTGCTCGGCCAGAAGGTGACCACGGTCAGCGTCACCGTGCTCGCGCCGACCGACCACGTCCACATCACGAACAACAACACCACGATCACCACCCTCACCGTGGCGACGGGGTCGACGACCGCCCTGACCCTCGTGCCGTTGGACGTGCTCGGCAACACGCTGTTCAACCGCACGTTCAAGCTGACGTCGAGCAACACGGGCGTCGCCACCGTGCCCGCGATCAGCAGCGGCAGCACGCAGCTCACCGCCGTCGCCGCGGGCACGACGACGATCACCGTGCAAGCGCTGGATGCCAACGGCGCACCGCAGGGCACCGCCGCGACCCTGACCGTCACGGTGCAGTAGTACGCTGCCGTGACACGGCGCCGTCACACGGTGCCGTAACCAGGAGCGCCGCCGACCACATCCGGCGGCGCTCCTGATCGTGTGTGCCCACCCGTGGGCGCCATCCGTCTTCGGCGTCCGCGGGTATATCTCGGCATGCCCGACTCGCGCACGCCCGACGCCCGCTCGCCCGACGCCCGCTCGCCCAAACCGTCCT
>DASWUT010000192.1:0-4130 GCA_036401455.1 Gemmatirosa sp.
GTTGGACGCCGAGGCGGCGGGCGCGACCGACGCGGCCAAGGTGAAGATGCTCGCGGGCGCGGTGCGGGAGCTGGCCGCGCGATAGCCGTCGTCCCGCTGCGAAACGGCTCAGCGGCCACGGGGATGGATCGGGCATGCGCGGGCGCCGGCGTGGGTACGCTCAGCGGCCATGGCCGACACCACTCAGTGAATGATCTTCTTCAAGCGGTCGCGGCGTAGTGCGATCCCATGCGGAAAGGATTTGAACAGGAGATCCGAGGACTCGCTGTCGTGATCGTCCTTGGTGACGATCCCGCTTCCTGAGAGGAAGTGCACGAACTCGTGCGCCAACGTTACCGATCGCGACGATTTCAGATCGGACCGAATGACGGCGACGTTCGTCATCGTACTCCCGCGCGGGTGGCCGCCGTCAATGTCCCAGCCGAACGCGACGTGGAACTGGGCGGCCCGGTCGAAATCGGATGAGGCAACCAGCTTCGTGACGTCTCGTTGCAGGTCGATCCGATTCCCGAGATCCGCTGATACATTCAGATCGCGAATATACCCTTCACCGCTGATCGCCATCGCGACACCGCACTGGACGAGCACGATCGATTCGATCTCGTCGATCAGATTCGACAAGGCAATTTTGGAAACGGTCGGATCGGTCCCAGGATCTCGAATCCCGCGCCTTCCCTTCGAATCGATGAGATTGTAGAACCGCGTGATCACCGCACGATGGGCAACCACTTCGATATCCACCTGATCGACGACTTTCCCCTTGGCATCGACCAACACCAGGTGCCCCGTACCGGGTGCGACGCCTTCCACGACGACCATGCCGATCTTATCCAGGACCTTCAACGTCATGTCCTGCGAGACGATCTTGCAAGCCTGCGTGGCGGGCCGCAATTCGAAATGCATGCCTGTCGGATCGCCGCCGTCGCTCGATAGCTTCGCGGCACTGCCGACCTGCAGCATCTGAAATCTCGCCTTCCTGTCGAATCCAAAATCGTGAACGAGCTTCGGAGGCGACGACATCCCGAGACTCGTCCCGGGAAACGAGATGCCGTGGTCGTAGCGAAACGTGTTCACGATCTTCAGCAACGACATGCGACCGATTCTCGCCGGAAAGGGATAGGACGTGCAACCGCCATCTCCGGTCGAGGCCGCGCCGGCACGCGACGATGCGCGCCGGCCGGACCGAAGGCAAGGGTGGTTGGGCGGGTAGACAGCGCGAATGAGCAAACGGGATGATGGGAAACGCTTCTGACCGACAGGATCGGTAACAGCCCGTCCGGTCGCGCGAGCGCTGCTGCGCGGCGATTGCCGCGTCTAACGGTGTCGGGCGGGGGCAGGCACAACGTCGGTCTCCGGCTGCGTCCGAGTACAGGTCGCGTCCCGCAGGCGCCTGCGGAGACCGGCCGCGACCGTGAGGTCACGGCGCGTGACGACGCCGCGTGCGTAGCGGGTTCACAGCGCCGTCGAGCACGCCATGCAACCCGTGAAGCTCGGCGGGCCGCAGCAGGGCGTCCGCCTAACTCTCGTTCTGCGCTGGCCGGAAACAGGGCGAACGTCAGTCCCGGACGCCCGCGGTGCCAGCGCGGCCCGTCGTGGCTCCCGCTCCGACGCGCGCGCCGCGCCCGCCGGGTGTTCCCGGCGCGGGCGCCGCGGCATATGTTGGCGCACCCGCGCTTCCCTCACCCGCCCGGACCCTCGATGGCCGACCCGCTCCGGGACCTCCGGGACCAGCTTCAGACCGCGCTCGGCGCCGCCTACCCGCTCGAGCGCGAGCTCGGCGGCGGCGGGATGAGCCGCGTCTTCGTCTCGCGGGCACAGGTCGGCACCACCGCGGCCGACGCCGCGGGGCGTTTCACCCTCGGGCCTGCCGACGGCCGGAACCCGGGCCCGCGGCCAGTCGGCGTGCCCTCGTTGCCCAACGTCGTCGGCGGCATGGACTTCCAGCGGATCCTGCTCCGGCACGGCTCCCACTGGAAGGACCCGGGGGCAGGCGGCGTTGAGCACGGCGAGTACACCCACCCGCTGCAGTGGTACGCCATCCTCGAGGCGACGCCACCGCTGCCGATGGCGAATCGACCGATCGAGATCTTCAAGAGCATGGGAAGCCTGTGGAGCCGGTCGAATTACCCGGGTCCGCCGGCCAGCAGCGGCCACACCTACCTCTGGGAGGTCCTGTTCGACTGCTTTCCCGCTACAAGCGCGACCAGCTCGGGAACTGGGAGCCGGCGCTGCGCTTCGTTGCGGGCGATAAGCGCGTCACGACGGTGATGCACCAATCCTCGACGGGCGGCGATGCGGGGCGAATTGGTGCCTTTCTGGTCTGGTACAACGCGTGACGCTCCGCGATCACGCGGGCACCGGCCGACGAACGGCATTGGTCCCCAGCCGCATCCGGCGATGCCTGTCGTGTCAACCGGTCCGTGGCGTCCGGGAAGGCGACCGGTGCTACGGCGCGCGGGTACCCTCGGTTCGGTGTGGGTCGTCACCCGAACGCCCTTGCGCGCGGCGCTCACGCCAGTCCGCTGATCAGCGCGGCACGCGCCTCGGGAGCGATGGCGCCTCTGGCGGCAGGACGGATCGCCCGGCATCATTCTCGGGACGGCGTGCGCCGGGCCAGGGCGCATGCCTAACGCTGCGCTGCAGCAGGCGGCGTACGCCGGGACACTCCGCTCCTCCGCCGCGTCCGTCATACGCGGCCTCCAACGCGCTTGGCCAACGCCACAGCTGAGCCTGGGCGTCAGATCGCGACATCCACCGAGCGCGGCACCCACCGCTCTGCTCACCGAACGTGGCCCCGGCGTCCGACTACCCGACCGTTCTCTTCGCTGACCGCGCCGCATTCGGAGCGTGGCTCAGCGCGCATCATGCCGCACAGCCCGGTCTCTGGTTACGGATTGCAAAGGGCGCCTCGCCGCTCCGGTCCGTCACCTATGCCGAAGCGCTCGATGTCGCGCTCTGCTTCGGCTGGATCGACGGGCAGAAGCGAAGCTATGACGCCGACTCCTTCCTCCAGAAGTTCACCCCGCGGCAGAAGCGGAGTCCCTGGTCGAAGCGGAACCGCGAGCACGTGGAGCGGCTGGTCGCCGCGGGAGCAATGCACTCCGCGGGGCTGGCCGCCGTTGCAGCGGCCAAGGCTGACGGTCGGTGGGACCGCGCCTATGATTCACCGGGCACGATCACGGTGCCGGCGGACCTCCATGCGGCACTCGCCGCGCATCCGGAGGCGCAAGCATTCTTCGAGACGCTGAAGGGCGCGAACCGATACGCGATCCTCTACCGGATTCACACGGCGGTCAGATCGGAGACGAGAGCGCGCCGGATCGCCGAGTTCGTCGCGATGCTTCAGCGAAGGGAGACGCTGCATCCGTAGCAGACCTCACGCATCAGTGCCGCCGAGCGCCACCTCACGAATCGTTGCAGCCGACGAGGCGGCGCGACGTCCCGCGCTCGCAGTAAAGCTCCCGCCCTGCGTCCTCGCGGCTGAACTCTAGCGTTAGCGATCACCGGACACGCGGCGGCGGCGAGCTTGCGACAGGCGAGATCTCGCGCGCGAGGCGCGAGCAACGGTTCGGGCTTGCGACGACGCGAAGAACGGGGGCCGCCCCATCAAACGCACGGTATTCCCCAGCCAGCCAGCGGTGGGCTGGCGCCCCGCTCACGATGCGACCAGACTCACGTGGTCGCTAGATACAAGCCGGCGCATACACACCTTCTCTGGACCACGACATGTCGGATCGCGTGACCCCGACCCTCCCGAGCCGGGACTTGGCGGCGACGTCGGCATTCTACGCTCGGCTCGGCTTCCGCGAGGTGTTCCGCGACGCGGGATGGCTCATCGTCGCGCGCGACGTGCTGCAGTTGGAGTTCTTTCCTCACCCCGACCTCGACCCGTGGGCGAACTACGCCGGCTGCTGCTTACGCGTCGCGGACGCGCGGGCGCTGCACGACGCGTTCAGCGCGGCGGACCTGTCGGTGGATCCGCGCGCCCTCCCGCGGTTGACACCTCCAATCGATCGGCCCTGGGGGTTTCGCGAGTTCGCGCTCGTGGACGCCGACGGCAATCTCCTGCGGGGGCTCGAGCGGCTCGGCGCGTAAGCACCTTGCGATCACGCGGGCGGCCGCAGCAAGGC